>JBAVKY010000104.1:0-12073 GCA_049688555.1 Propionicimonas sp. | reverse complement strand
CCGGAGGGCCGTCGAACACCCTGCTGACCGACCGTGACCTGGACATAGCGCTGGACTTCGACAGCCTGGCCGCTCGCGGGTCCCGGCTCGGTACCGGCGCGAAGATCGTGGTCGGAGAAGGCACCAGCATCCTGCGCAAGACCGCCGAGTATGTCGCCTTCTTCGCCGCCAACTCCTGCGGCCAGTGCCCCTCATGCAAGATCGGCACCCACCAGGTGTCGCGGCTGCTGGAGCGGATAGACGCCGGGGCAGGCCGTCCGGCCGACCTGGACGCGCTGGAGAATTTCACCCGGCTGCTGCCCGGCTCCGGCCGCTGCGGCTTGGTGGACGGCGCGGCCACCGTGCTGGCGAGCTCGCTGGCCACCTTCCGCAGCGAGTACGAGCGCGCCGTGGGCCGCGGCTAACCCGTCCCGATCAGCTGACCTGCTCGGTTCGGAAACCCCGGCATTCGCCGGGATGCCGGTGCTGGGACGGTGGATGCTGACGGTGCCAGCGAGGCATTGGGTCCCAAGGCACGGTGCCGGAGGATGCTAGATCGCCGCGGTGCCGTTGAAGCAGGTGGTTGTGGTTCCGCCAACCCAAACGGTTCCGTCCAGGTCCACGTCGATTGCGATGTCGCCGGCTCTATTCAGTCGTACTCCTTGGGACACCCGGTAGTGAGAGGGTGCAGCGCCTGTGCCAGTCATCCATTGGGCAACGGACGCGTTCATGCTTCCGCAGACCGGGTCCTCGGCCACGCCACAGCGGGGGGCGAAAGAACGGAGTTCGAAGGCGTGGGGTGAACCGCTGGGGTACGCGCCGATCGCCCCGACCATCGCTGTGGGAATGAGCGCTAGGTCGGGCTCGAGGGCGAGAACCTCAGCGGCCGTGGCGAGCTGGATGACCGCCCAGCCGGGACCATTGTCGACCCATTGATGGGCCACCACCTGGTTGTGGTCAATACCGAAGGCGGTCACGATCTGTTCCAGGATCTCGACCTCCAGTTGCCCGGTGCGGATCATGGGTGGGGCCGCGAACGACAGGACGCCGCTGCTGTCGCGGCGAATTTCCACCAGGCCGGCGCCGCACTGCTGCACCACCTTTTCGGCTCGTGGGACGCCGCCCGCTTCAAGCCAGGCGTGCGCGGACCCGAGGGTGGGGTGTCCGGCGAAAGGGAGCTCACCGCCCGGGGTGAAGATCCTCAACCGGTAGTCGGCCCCTGTGGCAGTGGGTGGCAGTACGAAGGTCGTCTCTGAGAGGTTCGTCCACCGCGCCACACGTTGCATCGTTTCCGCGTCGAGGCCGTCGGCGTCCAGCACTATCGCCACTGGGTTGCCCAGATAGGGGCGTGCCGCAAAGACATCGACTTGGGCGAAGCGGCGCGGATGACTCATGTCGTGCAGTCTTTCAGGTGAGATGGGACGCGAGGTGCTGGGCCAGGAGGATGCTCCCGTTGGTGGCTACAAGGTCGGTGTTTAGGGTGCCCGGGTCTGGGGCCGTCCATCGCGAGTGGCTAACCCATCGAGCAGCAGGTCCGCACCCGTGCCGCGACCGCGGTGTTGATTTCGCCCAGGACGGCCTCGGTGAGCCCGTCGAGGAGGCGTTCCTTGCCGGGCACGTGGTGGTAGAGGGACATCGCCTCGACGCCGAGGTCGGCGGCGAGTCGGCGCATGGTGAGCGCCGGGATGCCTTCGGCGTCGACCAGTTTCATCGCGGCCGCGAGCACGCGGTCCCGGCTGAGCGGGGTACGCACCGCAGCTGTGGTCATAGTCAGCCTCCTTGCCTCTTGCGCTAACCTTACACCGTATGGCAGTCTTACAACGTAAGGCGAATGGAAGGAGATCCTCATGAACATCACCGCCACCACCACCTCGCAACCCGAGACGACCACGCCAGAGCTGGTCCGCACCGCCCGCACCACGGGCCTGCTGTACTTAGGCTTGGCCATCACCGGGCTGCTCGGCTACCTGCTCGTCCGCAACCAGCTGTTCGTCGCCAACGATCCCGAGGCGACCCTGGCCAACCTGACCCAGCACGAGTCCCTGGCGCGTCTCGGCATCGTCATCGAGCTGGGCGTCGTGATCACGCAGGCGCTCGTCGCACTGTGGTTCTACCGCCTGTTCAAGACCGTCAACGCGTTCGCCGCCGGCTCGATCGCCGCGTTCGGCATGGTCAACGCAGGGCTGATCCTCGGCAGCGCGGCCATGCTCGCAACCGCGCTCGACGTCAGCCAGGACGCCTCGTGGACCGTGAGCGGCCAGGCGGCAGCCACCACGCAGCTGCTGTACGTCGTGAGTGGCCACCTGTGGACCGTCGGCGGGATCTTCTTCGGTCTGTGGCTGATCCCCATGGGCTGGCTCGCCCGACGGTCAGGTTGGATGCCCAGCCTGCTGGGCTGGATCCTGATGATCGGCGGCGTCGGGTACGTCGCCAACGCGCTCCTCAGCTACCTGCTCCCCAACACCGGCCCCGCAATCGACCTGCTCACCACACCCGCCACCATCGGCGAGCTATGGATGGTCGGCTACCTCTGCCTGCGCGGCGTACGCCGGCCCTGACGCCCCACACTCTGCACCTGAGGACGTCGTTGGCCGCGCCGCCGGGCGTAGTTGCGGCTCCGGCCTGGTGCTAGCGCAGGATCTCGCGTGCGAATCCGAGGTAGCGGGATCCTTGCCAGCTGAGTGTGCCCCTGTCGCCGACAACGAGCAGTCCGGATTCGGTGGCAGGCACCCCGAGTTCGAGCCGGCCCCCGTCGGGGAACTGGAACGTGACGTAGTAGGTCTGGCGAGCGGGAGTCTCTCCACCGCCGGTGATCTCCGTGCGCTTGTCCACCACTCGGGCCTCGGCGGTCACCTGCGGCGACGCGTCATCGCGCAGCGTCTTTCGGGCACCACGAATCACCGCCGCCATCACCACGCCCAGGATGGCCACAGCGACGATTGAGAACAACACGAAGAACACAACCATGAACGACGACATCACTCGGGCAGCCTAACGACTCCTGTGGCGCGAACGGCGGCCGCGACTCGGACCGGGAGTGGCACTGCGCGTGAGATCGGCTGCAGCCAGCCTGAGGTGTCCCCGCTGTTGCGGTTCCACGGCCACACGCCGTGGCCGGACTGCTGAGGCGGAGCGCGGGTGAGGGTCGGCAGGTTGAGGGCGGTGCGTCGGTCGCCGTAGGGGCCCGGGGTCACTCAGCCAAGTGGAAGACCTCGCTGACTTCGGTGACGTCCACCGTGCCCGTGGCTGCCAGGGCGCCCTGCACCTCCGGCAGTTCGAGATAGGCGGTGTACGGCTTGTCGTCATCCCACTCGAACACCAACAAGACCTCACTGGGATTGCTTGCACTGCGGTACGCGGTGAGGCCGCGTGAGCCGTACTGTGCGCGCAAACCATCCAGGTTCGTCACTACTTGCTTCCAGGCCTCGAAGTCGTTCAAGACCCGGCGGATCAGGATGTACATCGCTCCTCCTCATGGGGACGCTCCGGTGGCTCGCGGAACGGCACTCGCGGCCAGACGGTGACGCGAAGACCTTGCTCGCTCCGGCCTTCGGTCGGGGTCTACCGCTCGATGTAGACCGTGATCGGTGGGATCACGCCATGTCGCTCCATGGCTGCCACGTCATCGGCCGGGGGAGAGGCCAGCAGTGCCTCCAGGCCGGGCATGTCGTGAACGTCGGCTGTGATCGCGATCATGTTGGTGCCGTCGGCGGCGACGTGGTCGGTCACCTGGGTGGCGTACCGGCTGATCGTGGACGCTCGTTCGGTCTTTCCGGAGAGCCATCGTTCAACATCAACAACCGCGTGGGTTGCGACAATCCTGGGCATGTGAGTCTCCTTTCGGGGCCGGCGGAATCCCGAGCGCCCCAGCGATCAGCCTCCCACCCCTGCCACACGGTGACTATGAGCAATTCGGCCCCCGCTGGCGACCCGCGGAGAGGGTCTTCAACTCGCGCCCCGCCTCTCGACGGAGCCGGTTTCCCGTGGCAGGCTGCGGTGGTCAGGGGGACGCGGGAAGTCAACGGAGGTCGCCATGTTCGTGCAGCTGTTCACCGGCAAGGTCACCGACGCCACGGCGGTCCGAGGCCTGCTCGAAGGCTGGCCGGCGGGAGCCGGGCGGGACGCCCAGGGTTGGTTGGGCTCGACGGCGGGGATCACTGATGATGGCCAG
Organism: Propionicimonas sp.; assembly: GCA_049688555.1. Classification (GTDB taxonomy): domain Bacteria; phylum Actinomycetota; class Actinomycetes; order Propionibacteriales; family Propionibacteriaceae; genus Propionicimonas. The sequence goes on along the minus strand of JBAVKY010000104.1, from coordinate 7,923 downwards.
CTCGTCGCGCTTGCCCGGTTCGAGTCGCAGGACGCGGCGCGCGCCAACAGCGAGCGGCCCGAGCAGGGCCGGTGGTGGGAATCGCTGGCGGCGAACCTCTCTGGAGAGGCCGCTTTCTTTGAGAGTGGTGAGGTGGATGAGGATGTCGTCGGCGACCTCGACACGGCCGGGTTCGTCCAGGTGACGCGGGGGCGGGTCAGCGATCCCGCTCGCGCTCGGGAGTTGGCTCGGACCGACCCTACGGTGTGGGCCAGGTTCCGTCCCGACATCCTGGGGTCGCTGATGCTCAGCCACGACGACGGTGAATACGTGATGGCGATCTACTTCACCTCCGAGGCGGAGGCCCGGGAGGGTGAGAAGAAGGAGCCCCCCGCAGTACTGTCAGCGCGGATGGAAGAGATGGGCTCCCTCGAGGTCGGCGAGGTCGCCTACTTCGATCTGCGCGACCCATGGCTTGACGCGCCGAACGGGTAGGCGACGTGCATACCCCCATGGGTATTAGGATGAGGCCATGACAATCTGGAGGGACGCATCATGGCGTTGATCGATTTTCTTGCCTCGTCTACGGGCCGATGGGTGCGCGGCGCGGTCGGCGCCATCTTGTTGGTCTTCGCGTTCATTGTGGGCGGCATGTGGGGCTGGATCCTTGGCGTGCTCGGCGTCGTGTTCGTCGCGGTCGGCGTCCTGGACATTTGCCTGCTGGCGCCGCTGCTCGGCAAGCCGCTGCGGGGGCCGGAGTTCCGCGCGCTGTCTCGCTAGATCCTGCCGCCGGCCTGACCCAACGCGCTTCCAGCAGCCGGTGTGGCCCCTGTCGAGTTGGGGCCAGCGGGCTCAGCTGCCGGCGGTCTCCGGACGGCGGGCGATGAACGTGTGCAGGATCCCGCGCTGCCATCCGGTCGCTGTGCGACGTGCGATGTCGGTGAACCCGGCTGCGGCCAGCCGGTCCATGAACCGGGTGGTGGAGTCGAAATCAAGCACGCTGCGCCACAGGTAGCGGTAGAGCCCCGGGTTTCGGTCGAGAAGGATTCCCAGCGGGATGATCACCAGCCAGGACACCGCCGACCAAACCCACCGCGCCGCAGGGCGTCCGGCGACGGAGTACTCCTGCACGACCAGCCAGCCGCCGGGGGCCAGCAGGTCGTAGACCTCGCGCACCGCATGGTCGCGGATCCCGACCGGGACGTTGCGGAACAGGTAGGCGGTGAAGACCCCGTCCCGCGTGCCGCGGCCGAGTTCGTCGAGGTCTAGGTCCCCGGAGACCGCGTGCCGAAAGCTGATGCGCGTTGGCCATGCCTTGGCCTGCGCCTGGGCGAGCATGCCGCGTGAGGCATCAAGGCCGACGATCTCGGCGTCCGGCAGTTCCCGGGCCAAGGCCTGCGTGGACGCACCTGAGCCGCACGCCAGGTCGATCACGCGAACCTGGTCCGAGAGCCCGCGGCGCCGGGCGCGCACTCGTTCGGCGAGGGCAGTCGCGGCTTCACCCAACTCGCGGTGGTACCCGGGATTGAGCCCGACCAGCAGGTCGTAGCGCCGAGCGCCCCGATCGAACGCCGCATCCACGGATCTGCTCACCGCGACCTCCTCAGCCGTGGCACCACCCGCGGATGCCCTCGATGTGTCTATCGGTCGACGGCACGCGACGGCAAGTTGTGGCCGTCCGGGGATCATCGACGACGCACGACACCTCTTGGTCGGCTTCGCGGCCAGCCACAACTCCGCCGAACTTCGCCAGCTCACCGGACCCCCCTCGACGTGCTCGCCCCCGACACAGCCGACCATTCCAGCCTCCCCCACACAGCTAGGGCGCCGGTTGGGTGCGGACGTACCGTGCGATGGCCAGCCAGCCGTAGATCGCCAGGGCCAGGTTGAGCCCGACGACCAGCGCCACCTCCCAGGTGGCGTTGACGTGCTCGGGGAGCTCGGGCGGGGGCACCAACGCGAACAGCACCTGGTGGAACCAGACGGCCGCCCAGGCACCCACATAGATGAGCGTGATCACCATCAAGTTGAGCAGGGGCCGGGTACGCAGGGCACGCCGGGGCCCGACGTCGAGGAAGCGGTAGGCGACCAGCCACCAGTGCAGCAGGTAGTAGTTCGACCAGTCGACCGGAAGCGCGGCCACGGCGATGTGCATTCCGTACTCGAAGTAGTTGCGCAGGCGCACCCAGCGTCCGATCAGCGCGCCGAAGGACTCGGCATTGCGGTTCAGGAAGGCCGCGATCGGCAGCGAACAGGTGAGTAGCGCGATCCGTCCGCCCCAATACCACAGGGTGCTCTTGTTCGCGATCGCCCACGGGCCGATCACGAACAGGTCCAGGCTCGCCACGACAATGTGCACCACGAACAGCCGCAGCGCCACCGGATGCCGGAACAGTGGGTTGAGCAGGCGGTCCGGTTCGCGGTAGCCGTGGACGATTTGGCGCACTCCGATGAGCAGGCCCCAGGCCAGCAGGCCCGCGTAGGCGAGCGTGATCACCAGTGCCATGTGCAGCCTGTCTGTCGTGAGGAAGTGTTGCGACGAACCCTAGAACCCGCCCGCCCACGAGTTCTGTGGCCGACTACCTGTTCGCGCCGACCCCGATCCTGCGGAGCAACGCTTTCACGATCACCAGGGGGTGGGTGAGCACCATCGTCAGCTTGCCGCGCAGGCTGTTCGGATCGTCGGCCACGCCGAGTTGGCGCAGCGGGGCGCCCAGATCGAAGTAGAGCTTTTCGCCGACCAGGTCGTCGCCCTCGAAGACGAAGATCAGGCACATGGGGAAATCGATCTTGCGACCCGTGGCGGGGAGGCCACGCCAGTTGCCCAGGTGAGTGCCGGTGAACCGTCCCTCGACCACCACGCAACCGGTGGCGGGCGCGACTCGAGTAGGCAGGAACCGGAAGTCGGGAAACGCTGTCCTGTTCTCCACCAGGAACTCCTCCACCCGGTCTCCGCCGTCAAGCAGCGCGTTGTCGGCGACCACCTCGTAGCGGGCCCGGCTGAACTCGGCGATACAGCCAGCGAAGTCATGCTCGTTCTCCAGCCGCATATGTTCGTTGACGATGGTGACGCGCGGATCCTCGCTCGTGTCGCTCACCTCAGGTCCGCTGCCGGCGGCCGAAAACGCACCGAGCTGCTGGCAAACAGTTCGAGCCGCCCTCACCCAGGGACAGCACGTCAGTGACGAGCGGATTCGACCCCTGAGGGTGATCGTCAGCCTTCGATTCCATCAGGTCGTCCTCTCACCGGGATCGATTCAGAGTAGATCCCGTCACAAGCGATTGGGTACGGAGCAAGACTGCCCAGACGGTGAGGGCAGCCTGATCCCAAGGCACGGCTGTGAAGGCCGGGCTGGGGAAGTCACACCGCCTGGAGCGGCTCGATGCTGGCAAAGCGTCGCCCAAGGTGTCAACCAGGTCTGGCCAGCGATGCAAGGAAGGCCGCCCGACCCATGATCCGATCACGGCTGAGTCTGGGCGCCGCCGCGGTCAGATCGAATCGACGGTGTCTGGTGCCGCGTCGACCGCCAGTCTGGCGCGCAAGTCGTCCAGTTCCTCGTGAGCGATCGCGTAGGTGTGTTCGGTCGCCGGGAATTCACGCTGCCGTACCGCTGCGGCATACGCGCTCAACCCACGGATCGCCTCGGCGCGCAGGTCGGCGAATTGCCGGACGAACTTGGCCACGTGTCCGGAACTCAGGCCCAGAAGGTCGTGCCAGACCAGGACTTGGCCGTCCGTGGCGCCCCCGGCCCCGATGCCGATGACCACGCAGGTCAGCTGGGGGACGAGTAGTTCGGTCACCGCGGCCGGGACGGCCTCGAGGACGATCGCGAAGCACCCGGACTCTTGCAGTTCGAGGGCGTCGTGGATCAGCCGCTCAGCCTGGTCAGCTGTCCGACCTTGCACCCGGTAGCCGCCGAGGGCGGTCGCGGCCTGTGGGGTCAGCCCGACGTGGCCCATCACCGGGATGCCGGCCTCGATCACCGCTCGCGCCCGGTCCACCGACGTGCCGCCTCGCTCCAGCTTCACGGCGTCGGCGCCGCCTTCCTTGACGAAGCGCTGGGCCGTCCGCACCGCCGCTTCGTTGGACGCCTCATAGGAGCCGAACGGCAGGTCTGCGACGAGCAGCGCCGAGTGCAGACCGCGGCGGACGGCACGGGTCAGCACGAGCATCTCCTCGACGGTCACCGGCACGGTCGAGTCGTAGCCCAGCACGACATTGGCCGCGGAGTCGCCCACCAGCACCAGGTCGACACCGACCTCGTCGGCGATGCGGGCGCTGGGATGGTCATAGGCGGTCACCATGACGATCGGCTCGTTGGCGGCCTTCTTCCCGGCAAGGGACAGCAGGGTGACGCTCTTTCGCGCCTTCGCCTCACGGTGTCCGCCCGACATGGGTCAGTCCTCGAAGTTGTCGTTGAGGGAGGCGACATCGTCGTCGATCGCCAGGATGCGGTTCTTGCGATCGACGTGCACCACCCGCGGTTCGTAGGAGGCGAGTTCGCTGGGGTCGTACAACCCGTACGAGATCAGGATCACGGTGTCCCCGGTGTGGACCAGACGGGCGGCGGCCCCGTTGACCTTGATCTCGCCGGAGCCGGGTTCGCCGGCGATGGTGTAGGTCTCGAAGCGGGCGCCGTTGTCGACGTCCACCACGGCAACCTGTTCATGCACCCGAATGTCGGCCGCTTCGAGCAGGTCGGGGTCAACCGTGATCGAGCCGACGTAGTGCAGGTCGGAGTCGGTGATCGTGGCGCGGTGGATCTTGCTTTTCAGCATGGTTCGGATCATGGGGCCACCTCGATGTTGTCGATGAGACGGGTTGCGCCGACGCGGGCGGCGACGGCGATGAGGGTGGGACGGTCGATGGTGTCGACCGGCCGGAACGCGGCGGGATCGACGACGGCGACGTATTCGGCGACGATGCCGGCGTCGGCCAGTTCGTCCTCAACCCTGCGGGCGAGGACGGCCGCGTCACGCTCCCCGAGCGTCACCGCCGTGCGTGCCGCTGCCAGGCCGCGGTGCAGGGCGGTGGCGCGACGGCGTTCGTCTGGATCGAGCCGGACGTTCCGACTGCTCATCGCCAGCCCGTCGGCTTCGCGGACGGTCGGCAGCACCTCGATCCGGGTCGGGATGTCGAGGTCGGCGACCATTCGCCGGACCACAGCCACCTGCTGGGCGTCTTTGGCGCCGAAGAAGGCGACCTGGGGCCCGACCATGTTCAGCATCTTGGCCACCACGGTTGCCACCCCGGCGAAGTGCCCGGGTCGGTGGGCGCCTTCAAGGACATCAGCCAGGCCCGCGACGGTCACGGTCGTGGCGAATCCGACCGGGTAGACAGCCTCGACGTCAGGTGCGTAGAGGATGTCGGCTCCGCACTCGGCCGCCAGTGCGGCGTCCCGCGCCTCGTCCCTGGGGTAGGCCACCAGGTCAGCCGACTCGTTGAACTGGGTCGGGTTGACGAACAGCCACACCACCACCACGTCGCAGACCTCTCGCGCCGCACGAATCAGCGAGAGGTGCCCCTCGTGAAAGGCGCCCATCGTGGGCACCAGGCCCACGAGTCCCGAACCGGCCACGGCGTCGCGTACCGCCTTCACATCACGAACGATCCTCATCGTCGGGTAACCTCCGCCATCGTGTCGTAGAGAGGGAGCAGGGCGGGCGTGCGGTCCAGCAACGCCTGGCGGTGCTTCGCGACGGTGGCCGCGTCCCCTCGCGCTATCGGTCCGGTGAGCGCCTCCGGACCGAGCCGTGCCCAGTTCTCGACGGTCGCGCGCACCAAGGGAAGCAGGTCCGCCCGGCTTAGCCCCGCCGTCGCGCCGACCCGCTCGGCGGCGTCCTCGAGCGTCACCAGGAAGTTCGAGGCCATGCTGGCGGCGGCGTGATAGGCCGCTCGGTCTTCGTCCGCGATAGTGATCGGGCGCATCCCCAGCCGGTGGGCGAGGGCGGCTGCGACCGGGTGGCCGGCGACCGCGCACACGACGCCAGCGAAGTCAGGGGTGCCCTGCGCGGGGACGGTCATCAGCGGGTGAAGGGAGAACGCCGGGTGGTCGCCCAGGGGCTCAAGGGTTGACACTCCAGAGCAGTGACCTACCAGCGGACCTGGCGCAATCGCCTCGGCCGCCTCACCGATCGCGTGATCGGGCACACACAGCAACACGACGGTCACCTCAGGCACCGGGGTCTCGCCGCGACGCAACGGGCCGTCGACGTGAAGACCAGTGACCCGCAAGGCCGTGGCTAAGGCTGTGCCCAGGCGACCCGCGCCCACAACCGCAATCCGCTCGAGGTCTCGCATCTTCCCCCACAGGTGAGAGTGAACAATTGACGTGAGGTCCACATCAGGCGGCTCCGCACTCGCGTCAAGCTTAGGAGCACGCCATCACGACATGGTGGTGCATGAACGCGTGTGACCCGACCCTAACGGACCGCGCGCCTGATGAGGTCGGCTACCCGCGACTCGACCTCGTCGTTCCACTCCGTGATCGCGAATGCGGTCGGCCACATCGCGCCGTCGTCGAGGTGCGCGACGTCTTGGAACCCGATGTGGCCGTAGCGAGTCTTGAACTTCGCGGCGAACTGATAGAAAAGAACCGTCTTGCCGTCCTTGCAGTAGGCCGGATAGCCATACCAGGTCTTGCACGTCAGCTCGGGCAGTTCACGCTGGACGAGGGCGTGCAGACCCTCGGCGATTGGCCGATCCTGCTCGTTCATCGCCGCAATCACCGCTAGGACCTCCGCCTCGCCGTTCTTGCCTGCCTGCGAACGCTTACGCTCGGCGGCCGCCTGCCTCATCGCAGCCCTCTCCTCCACCGAGAGGCCGTCATTCCTGGTTGCCATGGGGTGATCCTGCCATGCCCCAGGCCTGTGAGCCAGAGCGGCAACTGGGCGGTCCAACCCGGCCGTGGCAGCCTTTCTTCACCCCGACTGCTAGGCCTGCTGTTCGGTGTCCACCGCCGGGTGACCCTGCTGGTCGTACTCGAGTAGGAAGGCGCGGGTGCCGCGTCGCGCCGATTCGACCAGGAATTCGAAGTCGGCCGGCTCAAGGTCGAAGGATCTCGTGGTCACGTAGTCGGTGCAGATCGGCACGGTCCGGCTGCGATCGCCGGGCGTGAAGGCCGCCCGGCCTAGGTCGCGGCTGACCGCGTCGAACAAGTTCGCGGCAAAGCCGACCATGGTGCGGGGTGGGCGGGCCGGGAAGCCCACCAATTGGGTGGTCAGGTCGCCCCCGAGCGTCTCGATGAACGCGACCACCTCGCTGAAGTCGATGTAGCCGTCGGCGTTCCGGTTCAGGGTCGCGAAGACCTCGTGGACCGAGGTGGTGCCAAAGACCGTGAGGAGTTCGACGGAAGTCACGTCACCGGATTCGACGGCGTGCACCAGTTCCGCCTCAGAGACGAGGCCATCTTCGTTCAGGTCGAGATCCTTCAGGGCGGCGAGGAGCCGCTGCAGGGGCTTCGGGAACTGGCGCTGCATCGAGGTGTCCCGTTCGACCTCTTCGAAGGCGGTCTTCGCGGGGGTGTGTGGGCGGGGTGGTGGCCCGCCCCCGGGACGCACCCACGAGCGCGTCATGTCCGCCTCGTCGGAGGAGAAGAGGGTGAAGCTCAGGGTCTTGGGATTCCCTGGGCTGAACCGTACTGACCGGGAGTAGTACGCCGAGGCATCGTCGAGGTCGAGGACGCGGCGCAGGAAGCTGTCTTCGGGGTCCATGGACAACCACCAGCCGTCAAAAGCGTGGCATGGGTTGTTGCACAGGAGCCCGCCATCGACGTACACCTCGGCCAACTCGACGTCCTCGGTGGCGGCGGACTTCCGCAACAGCACTGGCTGCAGAAGGACCGGGAGTGACATGGACATCCGCACGGCGACGCGCACAGGCATGTTCGGCGTGGTCTTCGGATGGCAGTACTCGGTCATCATGCGGGTGACGTTGGTGACCGG
>JBAVKY010000103.1:0-5340 GCA_049688555.1 Propionicimonas sp. | reverse complement strand
GGGGCCCGCTTCCGGTCGCCCTGCCTCGCGTCCTGAAGTTGCGTGCCTTTCCATCCGGTCACGCGCTCAAAGCCGGTGCACCTCGTGGTTGGCGACGGCGAGGATGTCGGGGATGGCGCGGACGGATTGTCGGTCCCATTTCTTGAGGTTTTCGGGGAGGTCGGCGTAGGGGACGAGGCAGGGCGACCTCTTGCGATCGATGTCCCGGTCCTTCGCATAGACCCAGCCGGCGAGGCGCCGTTCGGTCATCCACCGGTCGTGTTCCATGGCTGCCATGATCTCGACCTCGTCGTCTGTGAAAGCAACCGGTTGGGGGGCGCGGTCGTGGATGGGCAGGATGCCGTAGTCGACGGCTCGTAGTTTGGTGGCGATGTGGTCGGCTTGTTGCCGGTTGGATTCGCGCAGGCCTTTGTCGAGGCTGTCCCAGGGCTGCATGGACGGGTCGTCGGGAGGTTTGATTCCTTGCTGGTCGGCGAGGTAGCGGGCGTGGATGGCTTGTCCCAACACTTCGCGGGCGGCGTTGAGGATCACGTCGCGCGTGGCCAGACGCAGGAACGTGTCGGCGTCAACGTGCAGTTCCAGCTGGTCAGCTGCGGGCAGTGCGTCGGGCTGCCAACTGGTTTGGTCGGCGAGTTGGCTCATGTCGATGATGGCTTCCATCGAGCGGGCTCCGTGCCGGTAGGACGGGACGCGCAGCATCGCCCGCAGCACCCCGTCGTCGATCCCGAGGGTGCCGTGGCTGTCCTTGAGGTGGCGGGCTTTGCGGTCCAGCAGCGAACGCAGCAGCATGGCCCGGCGGACCACGTAGGCGTGGTCATCCTCGTCGGTCGGGTTCGGGCCGGCGATGTTGACGTAGCCACGCAGGCGGCTGACGAAGTCCGGCCCTTTCGCGGCTCTGAACCGGGCGACGATGGCCGGGTCTGCCATCTGGGATGTGCGGGCGAAATCGGCGAACGAACTGGAGGTGCCACCGGCGAACACGAACACCGCTCGCCCGATCGGGTGGGTGGCCTCACCATCGCGGAACACCCCGTCCTGCATCGGGGCCAGCATGTACTTCAGCCAGCCCAACTCCCCCTCGAAGGCGGAGTCGAACTCGTCGAAGAACACCAACGGCATGCTGCCGCCCAGCACGGTGTCCCGCACCGTGTGGAAGGCGTGACACAGGTCCTCCACGCGGCGGAACTGGGACAGGTTGAACTCCAGCCGCTTGACCGGATGCCGCCCGGCCACACTTGCCGCGACCTCGGTGACAGCGAACGACTTCCCCGAACCGGGCGCGCCGAACACCGCCACCGACAACGGGCGACCCGTCCCTCCGGCCAGGTACTCGCTGATCAGGTTCCCCAACGACCGGAACCCTTCGATCTCCGCCCGGTCAGCCGTGCGCAGCCCTCCGAACTGGCCCACCGGCACCCGACGCAACGAGTCCGTCTTTCCGCGTCGCACCAGGATCGCCGCGAGGTCGTCCACCGAGGAGGCGGGCAAGTCGTCCAGGATGGTCCAGAACGTCGGGTCGGCCGGCTCGGTGACGGTCGGGGCCGGCACTTGCACCCGGGCGAACACGTCCTCAGCCTCACCCGGGACGAACACCGACGCGTTGGGGAAAGCGGTGACCTGGCCAGGCTTGCCGTAACCGGCGCGCAGCAAGCGCCGGGCCGCGACCAGTCCCGCGCGGATCCCCTTCTCCACCACGACCGCGGACGGCCCACCCCGATCCTGCGGGCCGTCAGCCACCAACGCCGCTGCGAGTGCGGCCGTGAACGCGTTCCCGTGCCCGCTCACCGCGCCAGAGTGCGATGCTGCGAAACCACCCTCCACCAGCATCGGGTCGAAGAACAACCACGTCGTGGGACCATCACCACCGGTGGTGTAGTACACGGCCCCATCAAGATCCAGCCGGACGATCAGATGTTTCAGGTTCGCCAGCGCCGCCAAGCGCGGATTACACGCCAACTGCCAAACGAAATCCTTCGCGGTACGCTCCCACGACAGGTGACGGCTCAGGTTCACACCACAGTCGCGCAACGCCCGGGCACTGACCACCACCACCAGCCGATCCGGGTCACCCTGTCGCAGCTGATCCCACAAACGGCTGGCCGCCAGCGGCGCAGCCATCTTGGCCACCACCAACGGGTTGGCCTCCGGTGCCGTCAAAGCGGCCGGCCACACCTGCGGCGATTCCCGGAACGTGCCCCACACGTCATTCAGGACCACCACAGCCGCCGACGGATCATCGTCCATCACCGGCATTGCGGCGGGAACCGCACCTTCGGGGTCCGCGGGACCGCTGTAGCCACCGAAACGCGAGACCCGCAACACCTCCGGACCAGCCTTCAACACGGTGGGGAACAACTCGAGGTCAGCTTGGGAATGCAGGACCAGATTGGGCGGGACCACCGAGAGATCACCGGCATCCTGCGAGCGGACATCCACCCCTGCGATGCAGCGCATCATCCCGGCCAACAGCAACGCGCCGCCCGGCAACGCGGCCGACGCAGTCCCCGGAATCCGACGCCAGCCCGGACCATCAGGATCCGCAGCAACCGGCCACCGGACCCAATCCACACATACGTCACCAGCCACAACCGCAATCGGAAGATCGCCCATGAGCGCCATTATCCGCGCCGGAGAACGCTCCGGAGCGAGCTCCGCGCAAACACGGGGAAGTCATTGAAGGGCGGCTGCGCGAAGGCCCGCGAATCGCTCAGGCGGGTTCGTAGCCCCGCCGGAATTCGTTATCTGGGACGGGCCAGGAGTTGCCTCGATCATCAGTGACGATCCACATCCCGGGGTCGGCAATCGCGTCACCTTCCAGGGTCGCCACCACCGTACCGCTGGTGACCTGGACGGCAGTCACCTCGCCCCGGCGCCGGTAGCGTTCGTCCCCCATCGGCGCGTACAGCTGGGGGAACTCAGCGGCGGACACGCTGCGCACCGACCCGTCCGTGCCTTCGACCCACCAGTCCCCGGCCCGTCCCCGCAGCGAGCTGCCAGCGCCGGTGGTCCACGACCGATCTTCGGTCAGGAGATGGGCGCGGACTTCGCCACGGCGACGGAAGCGACCAGGAACTGTCATGACGTCACTCCTTCGACCGCACCGGGACAATGCCCCACTGGTACAGGCGCCCCACAATCGTCTGGACCGCCTCCGCATTCGCGGACCTGCGCGCGTCGCTGAGCTCCCCCCACCCCACCAGGTCGGCGTGCAACCTCGCCCGCTCGTGACGAAGCGCGAACGCGTGCTTGTCCGACTCGGGCAAGCCGGGAGCGGGCCGGTGGGGAGTGTGCTCCCAGCCACTGGCCACCCGTAGCCGGTACCAACGGGCGTGTTCCTGCTCTGCGATCATCAAGGCGTCGGCTTCGGTCAGCAGGCTCCCGGCCTCGGCCTTCCTCAACAGCACGGCAGCCTCCTGATCGTCCCGGGTCACCGGACGCCACTGGTAGCCCAGCAGGCGCACGGCACGCAACACATGGCGCAGCTGACGCAGGTTGTCGTCCCGGTAGAACTCGGGCAGACGCCGGGCGGCGGGATCGGACGGACGTCCCCAGCCGCGGCGGGCCGCGCGGTCATCGCCCGGGTCCGTGTCGACGGTCCCCCACCACTGATGCTGTTGGTGGGCCAGCACCGTCCAGGAATCCTCCGGGACGTCTCCGTCCTGCAACAGGCTAGGACCGAAATGAACCACCGACCGGCAGGGGACGCTCGGGAGAGGCTCCACACCATCAACGTTGTCCCGCGGCTCGAAAACCACCGCATAGGGGTGCATCCGGGTCAACCGGGTCGCCTGGGACGTGATCGTCCGCGACGGCGGATCCGTGATCACGATCGCCACCGGGACACCGGATGGGCAATACTCCACGGCGGCCTCCTCCCACGAACCGTGGGAACACACCACCGGCAAGGACTGTCCACACGGCGCACTGCTGGCCATCCACTCCGCCCGAATCAGCTCCGCCCTCACCCCGACCAGCGTGACAGCCACGTCCACCAAACCACGGCCCGGCAACCGCGCCATCCCGCACGCCTCTCGATTCGCATCCAACTCGGCCCTGAAGTAACGCTGCAGCGCTAGTTCATCCAGGACCGCCACCGTCAGCGGACTGTCCCCCAACAGCAACACACGGCGCGGCTCCAGGCCAGCCAGCCTGCCGACGATACTGCGCGCCAACAGAGCATCAACGGACAGGGCATCAACAAAGAACCCGGTCGAGCCCAACTGGGTGAGCTGCCAATCCCGGGCCTCCCGCGGATCGTCCAGGACCGCCACCAGCCGCGGCACCGACTCCTGCGACAACCAGTCATCCTGCGACAATCCCGCACCGTCCAGCACCGCCTTGGCGACGTCGACAACGGCGAGGTTGACTTGCTGGGACGGTGTCGCGGCAAACAACCGATGCACCGCGATCCGGCCACCCCGGCGCCGCACCATCGCCACCCTCAGCACCTCACGATCGGTCGGGTCACCCACCAACACCCGGGCCCCGTACTCCCGCAGTTCGCCCAACGCCGGCTCATCCCCGTTGGGATGGATCACCACCACCTGCCGCCGGCCGCGACGATCCAAGGCCTTCTTCTCATCAAGGCGCACGTCATGCCAGTCCGGGTACCTCGAACACGTCCGCTGCTCGTCCAGAAGCGCCGTTGTCAGCCCTACAGCATTCGGATCGACCCCGACCACGATGTCGACATCGGCCGCATCACGGATCCGCCACCGATCCACCTGTTGCTGCGACAACGCGGCCACAGTGGCCACCGCACCGGCGACCAAGGTGGCCAAGCCGGTCATGCGGGCGATCTGGAAACCCAGCGGATACGCCCCAGGGCACGCGGTGCCATCGCCGAACACGTCGCCCTCGAGCTGACCGGCGAACAGATTCAGCGTCCAGGCCATCAACGACGCCCAGCTGTACCCCCCAGCACACGGCACATAGGCGGCCAAACCAAGTACCACTGTCAGTGCCGCCGGCACCGAGATCACGATGACCTCTCGGTATCTGGCCAGCGACGGTTGCTTCTGGGCACGGTAGGCGGCCATCACCGCCGCGCCGACAAAGGCCACCGTCCAGAGCTGGTTGCCCGGCGTCGGAAGCAACCAGGCCCAGCCTGACATCCCGAACCGGCCAGAAGCAGGCTCCACCGCCCACCCCGGACGCACCAGCGAACTCACCGCCAGCACCAACCCCAACACCCCAGCCACAGCCGCCCAGAGCTGCCAGGCTAAGAACCGCGCCGCCCACCGGCCGCGGGTCGTTGCCGGCGGGCGGCAATCGCTGGTCGTACTCATGCCCCTGGACCACCCCCACGCTGCCCGGACTCTCCCTGCGCGACCCTAGCCG
>JBAVKY010000102.1:0-11610 GCA_049688555.1 Propionicimonas sp. | reverse complement strand
GCCACAGCCCACACTTCCGGCTTGTACGCGTGCCCCACCCGGAACGTCGCGTCCCCGGGCAGAACCAGGCGCGAGCCGATCGGGTCCCCCAGCGACGGGGGGTCGTTCACGATCACGTCCAGCCCCGCCGCCGCCCCTGCCACTCCCAGGCTGTTGAGCACCACGACGACCCCTGGCGAGTTGCGGGGGAGGTGCTCATCGGGGTGCTCGATCTGCACGTAGTAGCTGGCGCCAGCCGCGTGATCTGCTGCCGCTTGGCGGGCGAGTTGGAAACCGACATCGGTGCTCCAATTCTCCAGCGGCACGCTGGCGCCCGGAACGTCGGCCACAAAGGTCGAGTAGTAAGTGCGCTCGTCGGCGATCATCCCGTTCCACAGCACTGGGCGGAGGGTGAGGCCACAGACCAGCGCCCAGACCGCGGTACCCACGACGAGAATCCGCTCCAGCCCGGAAAACGACACGAGCGCGATGGGCGCAAAGAAGAGGAAGGTGGCCGGCAACAGGAAACGACCGTGCATGAAATCTCCGCCCACGCTCACCACGAACGCGGCATGCACCAGGCCGGCCAGCGGCAGGATCACGAACAGCGAGCGGGCGTTGGGGCCCCCGGCGCCCCCGACCCAGATCCGACGAAGGATCGCCAACGCCCCGATGGCCAACGGAACACTGAGCCAGTAGGTGCCGACGAAGTCCTGCACGTAGGTCCAGCCCTGGGCCACCGAACCATTGGCCTTGGCAAGGGCCGTGTTCGGGACCAGTGAGGCGAAGAAGCCCATCCGGAACACCTCGTAGGCAAGCGGGACGCTCAACGCGACTCCAGCAGCAGCGAGCCAGCCCTTGAGGCTCCGGGAGCTCTGCCAGAGCAGCGCGATGCCGAAGGCGACCGACAGCAGCGCGAAGTCCGGACGGACCAGCGGCCCCAGCCCGATCAGGCAAGCCACCGGCCACGGCTGCCAGGCCGCCGGTTGCGCGCCGGGCGTGAGGCTTTGCAGCCGGAATGCCAGGGCGGCGAAACAGCCGGCGATCCACGCCATGGACAGCGAGGTCTCCAGTCCGGACGTCCCGAAGTCCCACACGACCGGCAACGCGGCGACGACGACAAGGCCCAGCGGCACCATCACCCCGCGACCGTCGCTGAGGGCCCACGCCCCCGCCGAGAGCAGGGCGAGGGCCAGCGCGGTGAGGACCGTTCCGACAATCACCATCACCTGACCGGTCTCGGTGCCCGGCGTGATCGCCCGGAACAGCCACACCAGCATCAGCCACAGCGTGCTGGTGCCCACCTCGACGCGTTCGTGGACGTTGTAGATAGGCCCGCGTCCGGCCAGCAATTGATGGATCACGCGGATGTTGATGAAGCCATCGTCGGAGATCCAGCGCCGCAGCCACACCATCGTGGTGGCAGCGCCGAGCGGGATCGCGATGAGGATCAACGTGAGGATCTGCTGGCGGTTCAGCCGGGGGCGGGCCGGTCGGCTCATCAGCGGGTCCTTTCTTGTCCTGGAAGTCGCCCAAGAGTCTGCCATGTGCGGCAGCCCGGTGCCGTTTCCGGGTCGGGCGCGGGGCGGCGGACCGGTGTCTGGCGACACGCCGCCTTGGCCTGAATTGACGGGATCTTGACGCAACGACCGTCGATTCGCCTGCGGTCGCATGCTTTGCTGGAGGCATGTGGATGGCTTGGATTGAGCGCAACCGAGGGGCATTTCGTGTGTTGGCAACCCTGTTGCCGATCGGCGCGGCCGCGATGATGTTCGGTCTGCGCGACCTGATCACGCCGACGGCGGCCGCGCTCGTGCTGGTCCTCCTGGTCGTGGGATCAGCCGCCACCGGCGATCGGGTCGCAGGCCTTCTCAGCTGCCTTGCCGGGGCGGCCGGCTTCGATTTCTTCCTCACCACTCCGTACCTCGACTTCCACGTCGAAAACCGTGGCGACCTCGAACTCGCGGTCTTGCTGCTGTTGGTCGGCCTGGCAGTTTCCGAACTGGCCTTGTGGGGTGGACGGCAGCGATCGGCCGCCAGCGATCGAGCCGGCTACCTGGACGGCATCCGCGACATCGCCGATCTTGCCGCCGGGGGTGCCTCGCAGCAGGAAACGGTCGAGGCGATTTCACGCCACATCCTGCGGACTCTCAGGGTCGAGAAGGTCATGTTCGTCGAGGGTTCTCCGGGCCCAGAGGTCGCCGTCCTGGGTCGGGACGGGACGTTGACTGCCGGTGGCATCGTCCTCGACCCCAAGCGGGACGGACTTCCCACGGATCGGTTCACCGCCATTCCGGTCGTCCGCACTGGGCAGTTGATCGGCTACTTTCAAGTGTCCGCCGCAGCAACGCAGGTGCGGGTCAAGCCTGAGCAGGTGGACGTTGTCGTCCTGCTGGCCGACCAACTCGCCGCCCGGGCGAGCCTGGCCGCCTGAGGAGCCCGTGGTCGGACCGTCTCGCTCAGGGTTCGAAGCGGTAGCCCAGTCCAGGCTCAGTGATGAAGTAGCGGGGCAGGCTCGGGTCCGGTTCCAACTTGCGCCGGATCTGAGCGAAGAAAACCCGCAGATAGTTCGTCTCGCGCTCGTAATGCGGTCCCCACACTTCCGCCAGCAACTGGGTGCTCGGCACCAGGACTCCTGGACGGCGCACCAGCGCCTCCACCAGATGCCACTCGGTCGGGGTCAGCCGTACCTCCGCTCCGGCCTTGCGTGCCCGCTTGGCCGCGAGGTCGATCACGAAGTCCGGAGTCTCGACGACCGGGACGGAACCACTTTCGGCGGGTTCTGCTCGGCGAAGTGCCGCACGGACGCGGGCAAGCAACTCATCCATCCCGAACGGCTTGGTCACGTAGTCGTCCGCGCCGGCGTCCAGGGCGTCCACCTTCTGCCACTGGGCCTCCCGAGCCGAGAGCACGATGACCGGGACGGAGGACCAGCCACGAAGTCCCTGGATGACCTCGATCCCGTCGATGTCCGGCAGGCCCAGATCCATCACCACTAGGTCATACGTGGTCGCCGCAGCAGCCCGGAGCGCTGCGGCGCCGTCGCCGACCGTGTCGACCTCGTAGTGTCGGGCCCGCAGTGTGATCCCCAGTGCCCGACGCAGGGTCGGATCGTCCTCCACCACCAGCAGCCGGGTCATCGTGCCGCCTCCAGGGTCAGCGTCATCGTGAGCCCACCGCCCGGGGTCGCACTAGGAGTGACCGTGCCGCCCATGGCTTCGGTGAATCCCCGGGCAATGGCCAGGCCGAGCCCGACCCCGCCGCTCGTTCGGTCATCGAAACGCTGGAAGGGCTGAAAGATCGAGTCGAAGCGCTCATGAGGAACGCCGGGGCCGTGGTCGATCACGCTGACCAGAACCTGTGCCCCATGGTCTCGGGCCTGCAACAGGACGGTGTCCCCGGCCGGGATATGCCGCTTCGCGTTGTCCACCAGGTTCTCCAGTACGCGCTCCAACAGCCCGGCGTCCGCCCGTACCAGCGGCAGGTCTTCGGGCAGGTCCAGGTCGACCCGGCCGTCTGCCAGTCGCAATGCTCCCACCAGCACTTCCGCGATGGCCACCGGAGTGAACCTGACCGACAGTTCCCCTGCCTGCAAGCGGCTCATGTCGAGCAGGTTGGCGATCAGTTCCGCGAGGCGATCGGCGTTCTGCTCGATCACGGTGAGGAGTTCCGCCTGATCCGGATCGTCGAGTTCCAGGTCATCTTGGCGAAGCGTCGACACCGATGCCTTGATGGCCGCCAGGGGAGTTCGCAGATCATGACCTACCGCGGCGAGGAGGCTTGAACGCTGCTGGTCCACTCTGGCCAGTTGCTCGGCTCGGGCTGCCTCGGCAGCCACCAGTTCTGCACGCCACAGACGTCCGGCTGTCGTGCCCAGCGTCCCCAGCAGTCGCGGATCGCTGCCCAGCACATCAGGGCCGTAGAGGACCAGCTCGAGGCCTTGGCCCGCCGGGGCCCGCGCGGAGATGTGCCCTGAGGTGTCACCCACCGCCGCCATCGGTTGCCCATCGGCGCCGAGCAGAGCCACCCCGTCCATCGAGAACCGCTCGCGCGCTTCACTCAGCACGGTGGCGACCGTATGGGTGCCGGGCTCTCGGCGTCCGAGCTCAGCGGCCAGTTCGGCCTCGACCTTCGCCCGCTCAGCGCGGGCGCGGTCGCGTGCGCCGATTTCGACCACCAAGCCCACGCTGATGGCCACCGCGAGGAAAACCAGCAGGTCCCACAACTCGCGCTCCTTCTGGACGAAGAAGCTGCCGTACGGGGGTGTGAAGTACAGGTTGGCGCAGCTGAACCCGCCGAGGGCGGCGACGGTCGCCGGTGCCAGGCCACCCACGACCGAGGCCACAACGCACGCCAGCACGAACAGCAGCAGGACCGTCTGCAATCCGATCTCGGCGCGGATCGGGAGCAATAGGGCGGTGATCAGGGGGATCGTGACGAGGGCAACGACCAGACCGGTCAGTTGCCGGAAGCGGGAAAGCCCCGTCCCCAGCCCCAGGGCCCGGTCCGGCCACGTCGCTTCGTTCACGCGTGTCAGCCTGCCACGTGGGCACCAACGGTGTCAGAGCCGGGCGCGTCCTCCCGGTAAGGTTCCGCCGAACCCAGTTGGTAGGGCACCGACGTCACCATGACCCCAGGCATGTACAGCAGTCGGGTCTTCAACCGCAGCGCGCTCTGGTTGTGGAGCACCTGTTCCCACCAGTGGCCCACCACGTACTCGGGGATGAACACTTGGACGATGTCACGTGGTCCGACCGGCATCGCCTTCACGTAGCCCAGCACTGGCGCGGTCAGGTCCCGGTATTGCGAGGTGATGACCGCCAGGGGGACGGGGATGTCGCGCTCGAGCCAGTCGCGTCGCAGTTTCGCGGTGCGCTCTGGGCTGGTGTCTACCCGAAGCGCCGTCACACTCGAAGGGCGGATGGCCCGCGCGAACGAGAGCGCTTTCAGCGTGGGTTCATTGAGCTGGCTGACCAGCACCACGGCATGGATGCGGCTGGGCAGGGTGATCCCGGTCTGCCGAGGCCGCAGGCTTCGCGACGTTCGTGAGTAGTGCCGGTGAATAGCTACCATCAGCCAGCAGATCACCGGCATGGCCACCACGACGATCCAGGCGCCGTGGGTGAATTTGCTGATCAGAACGATGACCAGGACGGCGACGGTGGCCAGTGCCCCCACCAGATTCACCGCCATGGAGGCGATCAGCTTGGGGCGCTGGGTCGCCCTGGGCTCGCGGAGATGCCGCAGCCAGTGCACCACCATGCCGGACTGGCTGAGGCTGAACGAGACGAAGACACCGACGATGTAGAGCTGGATCAGGCGGGTCGTGGACGCGTTGAAGCCCCAGATCAGCGCGCCGGCGATCCCCGCAAGGATCAGGATGCCGTTGGAGAACACCAGCCGATCCCCGCGGCGGGCGAGTTGCTTGGGCAGGAAACGATCCGCGGCCAGGATCGAGGCCAGGATGGGGAAGCCGTTGAAGGCCGTGTTCGCGGCCATCGCCAGGATCAGGGCGGTGAACACTTGGACCGCGAAGAACATGATGCTGTTGTTGCCAAAGACCGCGGCTGAAAGTTGGGCCAACACCGTCCGCTGGATGTAGTCATCGGGGGTCCCGGTGAGCATCCCGACCTCCTCGGCGATGTGGATGTTCGACCACGTGCTCAGCAGCGCGATGCCGGCCATCATGACGGCCGAGAGGGCCCCCATGACGACCAGCGTGATGCCCGCATTGCGGCTCTTCGGCGGACGGAAGGTCGGGACGCCGTTGCTGACCGCCTCGACCCCGGTGAGCGACGTACAACCGGAGGCGAAGGCGCGTAGCAAGAGGATCACCAGGGCGGCCCCGGTGGTGGATTCCACGTGGAAACCGAAGCCTGCCGACTCGGCGATCGGGGGATGTCCCGACAACACCCGGAAGAAGCCGACGACCAGCAGCGCGTAGACCGAGAGGATGAATCCGTAGGTGGGGATCGCGAACAGCGTGCCGGATTCGCGAACCCCGCGCAGGTTCATCACGGTGATGATCAGCAGGAACCCGAGGCACAGCGGCACCGAGTAAGGGTGGAGCTCGGTGAACGCTGAGGTGAAGTTCTCCACCGACGCGGCGATCGAGACCGCGACCGTCATGACGTAGTCGACCATCAGTGCCGAAGCTGCGACCAGCGCGGGCATCCGCCCCAGGTTTTCCTTGCTCACCACGTACGCACCGCCCCCTGAGGGGTAGGCGTGGCAGGTCTGGAGATACGAGAAGGTCACCAGCAGCAGCAGGCCGATCACGGCGAAGGCGACCCAGGGCGTCAGAGTAACCATGGCAGCTCCGCCGAGCGCGAGCACGAGCAGGATCTCCTGGGTCGCGTAGGCATTGGAGGAGATGGGGTCGCTGCAGTAGACCGGCAGGGCCAGGACCTTGGGAAGCAGGGTGTCGCCCAGTTGGTCGGAGCGCATGCGGTTCCCGACCAGGATTCGCTTGGCCAGGTTCGTGCTTGTCGTCACTCGACCAGAGCACCACGGCTGCGGGTCGACACCGGAGTTCTTGACGTGTCCTTGATGCCCGGACGGGCGAGCTTGACGCGATCCTGACGCCTATCCAGACGCGACTGCCGACGCGACCGCGGACCAAAGCGACGCGGTCAGCCGGTAGGGTTCGAGTACGAATCGGCAGGCGGCGCACACCTCTGCTCCACACCGTTGGCCGGTGGCGGCACGAGATGCCACGCAGCGGCACGGCCAGTGAGGGGGTGGGCTCGTCGATGGTGACCCTGATCGTTGCCCACCTACTGATGGCACTCGCAGCTCCCCTGCTCACCCGCTGGCTGGGCCAGCGCGGCTTTTGGGCGGCGGCCATCGTCTCGCTGCTGACGTTCGGCTGGCTGGTTGGCCAAGGGCCGGTGATCCTGGCCGGGGGAGTGTTGGCCGAGGAGTACCCCTGGATCCCCGGGCTGGGGGTATCGCTGTCGTTCCGGGTCGGCTTGGTGCAGTGGCTACTGGCCTTGATCGTCACCGGGATCGGTGCCCTGGTGCTGTGTTACTGCCGCTGGTACTTCGAGCATGACCCGCCCCAGACCCGCTGCCTCGGACTGCTGACGGCCTTCTGCGGCGCCATGATCGGACTGGTCACTGCCGACGACCTGGTCGTCCTCTATGTGTTCTGGGAATTGACGACGGTCCTGTCCTACCTGCTGATCGGCCACGACCCGACTCGGCGGGCCAACCGCTCTGCCGCCCTCACCGCCCTGATCGTCACCACCACGGGCGGTTTGGCCATGCTGGTGGGCATTCTGACGTTGGGGTGGACGGCGGGGACGTTCAGCCTGCAAGCGATCCTCAGCAATCCCCCTGAGGGTCTGGCGGTCACGATCGCTGCCCTGCTGATCCTGCTAGGGGCGCTGAGCAAGTCCGCCCTGGTGCCGTTCCACTTCTGGCTGCCGGGCGCCATGGCCGCGCCCACGCCGGTCTCCGCCTACCTGCACGCCGCAGCCATGGTGAAGGCTGGGGTCTATCTCGTAGCCGTGCTGGCGCCGGCGCTGGCAGGAGTGCCTGGATGGCGTCCAGCGATCTGGCTGCTCGGTGCGATGACACTGTTCCTGGGTGGCTGGCGGGCGCTACGCCAGGACGACCTGAAGCTGCTACTCGCGTACGGGACGGTCAGTCAACTTGGCTTCCTCGTGCTGCTGCTGGGGACGGGGACTCAGGCGGCCGCGCTGGGCGGGCTGGCGATGGTGATCGCCCACGCCCTGTTCAAGGCCACGCTGTTCCTGGTGGTCGGGGTGGTCGACCACAGCGCGGGAACAAGGCGCATCAGTGAGCTCAACGGCCTGGGCAGGCGCCTGCCCGTGACAGCCACGATCGCGGCGATCGCGGCTGCCTCGATGGCCGGGCTGCCTCCCACCCTCGGCTTCATCGCCAAGGAGGCGGGGCT
Source organism: Propionicimonas sp. (assembly GCA_049688555.1). GTDB lineage: Bacteria > Actinomycetota > Actinomycetes > Propionibacteriales > Propionibacteriaceae > Propionicimonas. The sequence goes on along the minus strand of JBAVKY010000102.1, from coordinate 3,710 downwards.
GGAGGGCGTCACCAACCTCGCACTGGGTGGCGACGGGACGCAGCTGGCGCCCCTGCCCGCCTGGGCGTTGACGGCGGTCATCGTGGCGGGGTCGGCGATCACCGTGGCCTACTCGCTGCGCTTCTGGTGGGGGGCGTTCGCCCCCCGACCGGGGATGGTCCCGTCCACCGTCAAGCACTCGCCTGCGGGTGGTTTCGTGGCGATTCCCGGGATCTTGGCCCTGGCCTGCCTGATCGGCGGCTTTCTCGGCGGGCCGCTGACCGACATCCTGGAACCGTACGCAGCGTCCCTGCCCATCGGCGAGCCCAGCCATGGCATGGCGCTGTGGCCCGGCTGGACGGTGCCGCTTGCCGGTTCCGCCCTGGCCATCGTGCTGGGCGTCGTCCTGTTCTGGCAGCGCGACCGTATCGCCGCGGTGCAACAGACCTTCCCACCGGTGCCCGCCGCGGCCGACTTTTACCGGGAGACGATGCGGGGAATCGACCGGCTCGCCGTCGAGGTCACCCATCGGACCCAACGGGGCTCCCTGGCCAATTACGTCGCCACCATTCTCGTCGTCGTGACCTCGGCACTGTTCTTCACCCTGTCGCAGGTCCGTAGTTGGCCGCAGGTCACCGTCGCCGATGGCTGGGGTCAAATGTTGGTTGGTGGCGTCACCGTGAGTTCGGCGCTGTTGGTGGCGACGTCGCGCGGGCGGCTGCGGGCCGTCCTGCTGCTTGGCATCACCGGGTACGGCACGGCCCTGCTGTTCTTGATGCATGGGGCCCCCGACCTGGCGCTCACCCAGGTACTGGTGGAGACGGTGTCGCTGTTGGTCTTCCTGCTGGTGCTGCGCAAGCTGCCGAAGTTCTTCACCGAGCGACCCTTGGCCGCGGGACGGTGGTGGCGCGTCCTGATCGCTCTCGGCACCGGGCTCTCGTTCACGTTGGTAGCGCTGCTGATGCTCGGTTCACGTCGAGCGGTGCCCGTTTCGCAGGCGTACCACGAGATCGCCTACGAGTTCGGTTACGGCAAGAACATCGTCAACGTCGTCCTTGTCGACACCCGGGCCTGGGACACCATCGGCGAGATCGCGGTGCTTGGCATCGCGGCCACCGGTGTCGCCAGCTTGATCTTCCTTCGGGGGCGTGCAGGGACGATCCGCAGGGCCCCCGAGCCCCGTCCAGGGGTGGTGGACGGCTGGCTGCGCGGCAGCAAGACGCTGCCGACCGCGTTGCGATCGCTGGTCTTCGAAGTGGTCACCCGCCTGCTGTTCCCGGTCATGATCATGGTCTCGATCTACCTACTGATCGCCGGCCACAACCTGCCGGGGGGTGGTTTCGCGGGCGGATTGGTGGCGGGAACAGCGCTGTTGATCCGCTACCTGGCCGGCGGCGGCCACGAGCTGGACGAGGCGATGCCCATCCCGGCAGGCGCGCTGCTGGGCAGTGGCTTGGTGCTGTCCGTGGCCACCGCGCTCGCTCCGCTGGCCGTCGGAGGGTTGATCTTCCAGAGCTACGACGTCCACCTGTCTGTACCAGGCTGGGAATCGCTCGCCACCCCCTGGGGGTCCTGGACCCTGCTCGGGGACATCCATCTGGTGTCGTCGACCGCCTTCGACGTCGGCGTGTATCTGGTCGTGGTCGGCATGCTGCTCGATCTTGGACGCAGCCTCGGCGCGGGGATCGACGCGCAGGCTCGCGACGAGCAGACTCCGGCTCCCGAACCGGAATCCACGCGGGCCATCCCTGGGAGGCGGTGGACGTGATGGCGGCGAACCTGACCCTGGCCATCGTCGCGGGTGCGCTCATCGCGTGTGGGGTGTACCTGATCACCGAGCGGTCGCTGAGCCGAATCCTGATCGGCGTGGTGCTCACGAGCAACGGGGTCAGCACCCTGTTCCTGGTCGCCTCGGGGCCGGCCGGAGGCGCTCCGATCATCGGGCTCACCCCGAAGGCCAGCATGGCTGACCCGCTGCCGCAGGCGATGGTGCTGACGGCGATCGTGATCACCTTGTCCGTGGCCGCCTTCGTGATGACCATGGCCTACCGCAGCTTCCAGATCAACGGCCATGACGAGGTGCAGGACGACATCGAGGACGCCCGGATCGCGGAGCTGGCCAGAGCGGACGAGGCCTCGGCCAGCTACGAGGACATGCAATTCAGCGACACCGGAGAGGACGTGGTCAGCGAATGAGCAACTTGCTGGCAGTCCCGGTGTTGCTGTGCCTCTTCGGTGCCGCGGTCACCTTTCTGGCCGGCCGGCATCCCCGCCTGCAGCGGCTGATTTCGGTCACGGCGGTGGCTTCGGTGTGCGTGGTGGCTGGGGTTCTGGTGTGGGCCACCGACAGCCAACCGGTCACGCTGTGGGTGGGAGCCTGGCCGCGTCCGTTGGGCATCGTGCTGGTTGCCGATCGGCTGGCGTCCATCATGCTGCTCGTCGCGGCGCTGGTGTCGCTCGCCGTGCTGGTCTACTCGACAGGGCAGGACGAAGACGAACTGATCAGGGAGACCCCCGTCTCCATCTTCCATCCCACCTTTCTGTTGCTCGTCGCGGGAGTCTCAAACGCCTTCCTGGCCGGCGACCTGTTCAACCTCTTCGTCAGCTTCGAACTGCTCCTGTTCGCCTCCTACGTGCTGCTGACCATGGGGGGCACCCGCGACCGGATTCGGGCGGGGTCGGTCTACGTGGTGGTCAACCTCGTCTCGTCCTCGCTGTTCCTCGTGGCACTGGCCAGCGTCTATGCAGCGGCCGGGACGGTGAACCTCGCGCAGCTCTCCGAACGCCTTGGTGCCTTGCCGCTAGACGTTCGCAGCATCCTGCAGGTGCTGCTGTTGAGCGTCTTCGCCCTCAAGGCCGCGGTCTTTCCGCTGTCCGCCTGGCTGCCACACTCCTACCCGACGGCGCCAGCCCCGGTCACGGCAGTGTTCGCGGGACTGCTCACCAAGGTCGGTGTGTACGCGATCATCCGGACGCAGACTCTGCTGTTCCCCGAGCAGCCACTCAGCGTCCTGGTGGGGATCGCTGGGGTCGCCACGATGGTCACCGGGATCCTCGGCGCGGTCGCCCAGGTGGAGATCAAGCGGATGCTGTCGTTCACGCTGGTCAGTCACATCGGCTACATGCTGTTCGGCATTTCGTTGGCGACAACCGAAGGCTATGCGGGGGCTATCTTCTACGCCGCCCACCACATCACCATCCAGGGCACCCTGTTCCTGGTTGCCGGGCTGATCGAGCGGGTGGGCGGTTCCACCGCGCTGGATCGGTTGGGTGGTCTTGCCCGGGTGTCGCCCCTGCTCGGAGCGATGTTCCTGATGCCGGCCATGAATCTCGCCGGGATCCCACCGTTGTCGGGATTCGTGGCGAAGCTGGCGCTCCTGCAAGCTGGCATCAGCGCCGGGACGATCACCGCGTGGGCGCTGGTGTCGGCGGGGGTGGTCACCTCTTTGCTCACCTTGTACGCCATGGCGAAGGTCTGGAACCGTGCCTTCTGGGGAGTCCTGCCGCCGGCTTGTGAGGCGACCTCCAGCAGCTACAACAGCCCGGAGCGGGGACGGTTGTTGCCCAGGCTGATGGTCGGCTCGACGCTCGGCCTGATCTGCCTGGCGTTGGGGTTCACCGTGTTGGCGGGCGGCATGTACGACTTTGTGGGGCGAGCGGCGCGCGCGCTCGTCGACGGCAGCTACGTGAACGCCGTGCTGGGCGGTGGCGGCTGATGACCAGGGCAAGCA
>JBAVKY010000101.1:0-2723 GCA_049688555.1 Propionicimonas sp. | reverse complement strand
CAGAAGCTGACCGCCGTCCCCGGCACGTGGGGCCCCAGCGGCGTCGAACTCGCCTACCAGTGGTACCGCGGCACCACCGCCATCAAGGGCGCCACCGCCACCACCTACACCGTGCAACCCGCCGACGCCGGCAACACCCTCAAGGTCACCGTCACCGGCACCAAACCCGGCTACACCCCCGCCACCAAGACCTCGGCAGCCACCGCCACCAGCGCCAAGGGCACCCTCACCGGCGCGACCCCGACAATCTCGGGAACCCGAAAGGTCGGCGGAACCCTCGTCGTCACACCCGGAACCTGGCGTCCTGGTTCCGTGACGCTGTCCTACCAGTGGTATCGCGGGTCGACTCCGATCTCCGGAGCAACCACGAAGAGCTTCCTGCTGAAGACCGCTGACAAGGGCGCTGCCATCTCTGTCCGGGTGCGAGGCACGCTGCCCGGGTATATCACGCTGGACAAGAAGGTGAAAGTCGCGATCAGCTGAGCCGTGGCCGTGGTGGCGAAGTCACCAGTCCTTGCTGGCGCATTTCGCGGTGATCGAATACGGGATGAGTGACCCCTGCTTGGCGCCGTCTTCGTAGACCATGGCGGTGCCCGCGACCTTGTACGTGAGGCCTGACGTCGTCAGCACCGCCGAGGTACCCTTGGCAGGTTTTGCCGCAGCGAAGACCAGCTTGCGAGTGATCCCTTCAGAGTCCTCTCCGAACTCGCCGGCGATCGAGGTCACCGCACTGGCCGCGGAGTTCAACGCGACCGTGAGGTCGACCGTTCCGAAGAAGTCGTTGTTGTTGTCGGTGAGCACCAAGGTCGGGGCGCCGCCCACTGTCTTGCAGGTACTCACGAACGCGGTGGAGACAGCATTCGAAAACATGGTCATGCTGCCGGTGCCCTTCGCCGCGGGCTTGCTGGGGGTGCTGGTGGGCGTTCGAGTGGGGGTATCGGTCGGGGATGGAGTGGGCGAGGCCGACGTCGGTGTTGGGGTCGGCGACGGGGGTGCGGAAGTGACGCTCACCGGGGGACCCTGGGTGGCGAACGAGTCACCACCCAGCCACGAACAGGCCGACAAGCTCACCGCCAGGCTCGCCACCGCGATCGCCTTGGTCACGTTCAGGCTGGTCACGTTCAGGGGGGTCACTCCCCCGCGTTGCCGGGTCTCCACCCGATCTCCCTTCAGTCACAGTCTCGTGGTCGGGTACCACGTCCCGCCACGCGTTCCATGCTGGACCCTGAAGTCCCCCGGAGTGTCGACGACGCGCCAACGAGGCAGCTTCGCGACCCGAACTGGCGCGACCTCGCCGACCGAGCCTGGCTGGCGAGTTGACTACTCCAGGGATGACCCGCGCGGTTCACCCCTGGGCGACCAGCCGCAGCACGGCTTCACCGTACGATTCCAACTTCTTGGCACCCACTCCGCTGACTTCCCCCAGCGAGCCGAGGGACGCAGGACGCCGCTGCGCGATCGCCACCAGGGTGGCGTCCGAGAACACCACATAGGCCGGCACGGCGGCCGCCCGCCCAGTCTCGGCCCGCCACGCGCGGAGCCTCTCGAACAGTGCACGATCATGGCCGTCGAGGTGATCGGCCGCAACCGAACGCGATCGCACGGCGCCCCCGCCGTCCGACGAGGCGGATCGCCGCTTGCGGCGTGGCTGCTCGACACGAGCCAAGGAGTCGCGGCGGAGTTGCACCTGTTGGTCGCCACGCAAGACCGACCAGGAGGCTTCAGTCACCTCAAGGCCACCGTGCCCGTCGGCCGACACCGCCATCAAGCCACCCGCCAACAACTGACGAGTCACCGCCCGCCACTGCTGGTCGGTGAGGTCAGTGCCGATGCCGAAAGTGCTCAACTGGTCGTGGTGCCACTGCGCCACCCGGGGGCCGTGATGCCCCTGCAGGATGTCGATCAGGTGCCCGGCACCGAAGCTCTGGTTGCGCTCACGCCTCAGCCGCACGACGGTGGAAAGCAACTTCTGCGCCGCCACCGTGCCGTCCCACGCCTCAGGCGGCGTCAGGCAAGTGTCGCAGTTACCGCAGGGTTCGCTGGCCTCGCCGAAGTAGCTGAGGAGTAGTTGCCGGCGACACTGGAGCGTCTCGCACAGCCCCAACATCGCGTTGAGCTGTTGGCCCAGCAGGCGCTTGTGCGCGGCGTCCCCCTCGGAGCCCTCAATCAGCTGCCGCTGTTGCACGACGTCCTGCAGGCCATAGGCCATCCACGCCGTCGCGGGCTGGCCGTCGCGCCCGGCGCGTCCGGTTTCCTGGTAGTACCCCTCGATGCTCTTGGGCAGGTCCAGGTGGGCCACGAAGCGCACGTCCGGCTTGTCGATCCCCATCCCGAACGCGATTGTCGCCACCATCACCATGCCCTCGTCACGCAGGAACCGGGACTGGTTGGCGGTCCTGACTTCTGCAGGCAGGCCGGCGTGATACGGCAGTGCAGGAATGCCCTCCCGCACCAACGCCTGCGCTGTCTTCTCGACGGACGCCCGTGACAGGCAGTAGACGATGCCTGCATCACCTTCATGCTCAGTCCGAATCAGACTGACCAGCTGATCCAGGGGCCGCAGCTTCGGCTCGATCCGGTATCGGATGTTCGGACGGTCGAAGCTGTCGACAAAGCTGCGAGCCTCCTGCAACCCCAGTCGCTCAACGATCTCGCGGCGCGTGGCCGGGGTCGCGGTGGCGGTCAGCGCGATCCGAGGTCGCTGCGGCCACCGGGTGTGGAGC
>JBAVKY010000100.1:0-10510 GCA_049688555.1 Propionicimonas sp. | reverse complement strand
TCGTGCGGACTTCACGTTGTCCGGGACCATGGGAACTGCCGCTGTCGCCGTCCACGGTCATGGCTCCGAGGTACTCCCGTCGTCGTGTTGGAAGTAGTACCCGAGTGCAGCTCCCCGCCATGCAAACCCATGGATCCCAACACTGCTTGGACCAAAGCCCGTGGATCCGCATCCCGGCCCGCTCCGAACACCACACCACGACCCGCCGTTGGGCATCCTCCAGGCCGGTGAACGTTTCGCCGACCCAGAAGTTGAGTGGCACTGAGGCCGGAATGTAGGTGAATTGGACCTCGCTGGCGGGGCGGGACGTGCCGCCTGGCGAGGCGACCGTGACATCGACCGTGCCGGAGGTGCCGGCTGGGGTGCTGACTGTCAACGACAGGGGACCGACCCGGCTGGCGGAGTGTTAAGCTCCCGATCGCTGGAACCCTCGTACCGCGCGACCGTCCCGTCGTCGGGCGTGACCCGTGAATCTCAGGAGGCCCGCGTGACCCTTCCCGTCCGGAGACTCGTTCTGGTCGTACGCGCAGATCCGGTGATTTGTGGCCACGCCGGTGAGGCCCGCAATCTGGCGGAGGCAGCCCTCGACCACGGATTCGACGATGTCCGGATCGTCAGTTGGCCGTTGGACCGGCTGGTCGACTCGGGGCTTCCGTTGAAGCCGTTCGACTCGATCTCCCCGTACCGCGATGGCATCACGGTGGAGCGCCCTGATCCGGTCGGGAACTACAAGGTGATCGACGGACGCTTCGTGGCGGGCCTCACCGGCCGGCTGTTCGAGCTGTTCACCGACGGGGTCCCGACGGTGTGCATGTCGCTGTACCTCAGCCCGCACGCGGTCGCGGTCGACGACGCGCTGCGGGCCGCGCACCGGTCCGGGCTCCCCGTGAAAGTGGTCACGATCGCCGAGGCGGTCGGATCGGACGTCACCAACGTGGTCCGCACCTGTGTGAAGACTGGACGTTACGGCGCCGCCGCGCACCTGCTGACCACCTACCTGGCCAACGACGTGTGCGTGGCCGTCTCCGAGTACACCCGAGAACTCATCGTCAGCGAGGCCGAGCTGCTGGACGTCCACCTGGGCACGACCTTCGCCGAACAGTGCCGCCGGAAGGTCGCCATCTCCTACCCGGCCATCAACGCCCTGGACTTCACCGCCATCGAACCGCAGGCCACCGATGCCGCCCTGGCCGCGCGCGGTCTCCATCGAGGTGGCTATGTGCTGTTCCTGTCGCGGTTGAGCAAGGCCAAGGGGGTGGACGAGCTCATCGACGGGTTCGGCAGGAGCCAAGCCAGTGGCCGGGTTCGGCTGGTTATCGCCGGCACCGGGCCCGAGGCTGGATGGCTACGCGAGCTGGCCGCCCGCTCTCCGGTCGCCGACAAGATCCTCTTCCTCGACGACGTCAGCGATAGTGAGAAGGCGCACCTGATGGCCGGGAGCGCGGCGTTCGTCCTGCCGAGCAAGCCCATACCCGAGTTCGTCGAGACCTTCGGGATCGCGCTGGTCGAGACGATGCTGGCCGGTGGCGGACCGGTGATCACCACCGAGACCGGTGGGATCGGGGAAGCGGTCGGCGACTGTGCGCTCATCGTCGGCGTCGAGGACCCGGCGGCCATCGCGGCCGCGATCGATCAGGCCGTGGTGGAGATGACCGACGACGAGCGGCAAGCTCTCCGGGCGCGGGCCGGCCGCCATTCGCTCCAGTTCGACCGAACCGTCGTCTTCGAACGGTTGATCGCCCGCACCTGAGTGCATCGGCGACCGCCCCGAACTCACCCGGTTGACTCAAGGAGGAGTCATGATCTTCGCGCTGGTTGCAGTGCTGGCCGCTGGCCTCGTCGTGGGAGCCTTGATTCTCGGCGACTCCGGCCGCCGTTCCGGCGATTCTGAGCCTTCGAATGCTCCCGGCTGGGTGTCACTGGTCTGTGGTGCGTTGGGTGTCCTGGCCGTGGTCACGCCCATGGTTGACAGTTGGCTGGCCGAGGATGGCGTGGACCGGGTTGGGAAGGTCGCTCCGTGGCTGTTTCCGGCCTCGATGACCCTCGGAGCGGTCGGGCTCGCCACCGGGATCTACGCCCTGGTGCGGCGCGACCGCACGTGGCGCCTGTGGGCAGGGCTGGCGACCAGTGGGCTCGTGATGGCGTTCTGGTTATTGTTCGTGGTCGGTGAGTTGGTCTATCCGCACTGACTCGGGCGCTGCGCACCCCGAGAACGCCGGGCTGCCGGGACTGCGTCCGGAGTCAGCGCTGCGCGGACGGGCTAGCCTGGAGGCACCGAAGGAGCTGCCATGAACCCCTCGCCCACCCCGGCGTTCCGGTTGCGCGGCCAGGTGGCTCTCCGAATCATCCTGGCCCTGCCCGTCATGATGGCGTTGCTGTTCCTGCCAGCCGGCACGTTCGCCTACTGGGAGGCCTGGACCGATCTGGCGGTCGTGTACGCGCCGCTCACTTTTGCCTCCTTCTGGTTGCTCACGAACAGCCCTGACCTCCTCGCTCGCCGTATGAAGCTGCGGGAACCGGCGCGAGTGCGGGTGGGGATCGTTTCGGCGGCCTTGCTGCGGCGCGACCTGCCGGGCTACATCGCCTACGCCGAACGGGTTCGCCACCGCCTCCTCCCCGGGATCTGGTGAGGGGCCGGCCATGCGGAAGTACCTGGAATGGGCCCGGCGTGATTACAGCACCCGGCAGCTGGTGGTCGCCCTCTTCTTCGCCGGCACCGTCTTCCTCCTGGCCATCCCGTATCTGATCATCGTCTCTTCCGCTGGGCTTGATCAGGCACTCGGGTTACCGCGCTTCATTGTCGGCATCATCAATCCCATCGTCGGCGGCCTCTTCCTCCTGGGAGGTGGCCTGTTCGCCTTCTGGTCGGTCTTGGCCGAAGCGAGGATCGGCTCGGGCACTCCCCTGCCGATGATGCCGACCCAGCGGCTCGTCGTGGTGCCGCCCTTCACCTACTGCCGCAACCCCATGGTGCTGGGAACCCTTGTCGCCTACCTGGGGGTCGGGGTCTGGCTCGGTTCCCTCTCGGCGATCGCCATCGTGATCACACTTGGCGGGCTGCTGCTGACGTACGTGAAGTTGCTCGAGGAGAAAGAGCTGGAAGCCCGGTTCGGGGACGACTACCTGGAGTACAAACGCGGAACACCCTTCCTGTTGCCCCGGGTGACGAGGCGACCACCACACCTGTAGGCGATCGCACGCTTACGCCAGCTGAGCCCCCGCGTGGCCTTGGCCTAGGCTGTTGCCCGTGAAGCTGGCTCGCCATCAGATCCTCGCCGTCCTCGGCAGGGGTGTCGTCCCGGTCGAGATGCCACTGCTCAGCGCCGACGACCTCGGGGTCACGCGCGGCGACGGCTGCTTCGACGCCGCCCGGGTCACGACCGGCCCGGACGGGCCACGGGTGCACTACCTCGCCGAACACCTGGCGCGACTGATCCGCTCCGCCGACGCCCTGGGAATCGACGCACCGCCCAGCGCCGAGTGGGAGTCCCTCGTTGGCGAGGCGCTGCAGGGCTGGACTGGCCCCGCAGATGCCGTCTGCAAGTTCGTCCTCACCCGAGGACTGGAGTCTCGACCGTCGAGGCCGGTCGGCTACCTCACCATCACCACAGCGGCGGACGCGACCCAGGCACGCCGGGGCGTCACGGCGGTCACCCTGGATCGGGGTTACCGCAGCGACGCCTTCGCCGACGCCCCGTGGTTGCTGGGCGGGGTCAAGACGCTTTCCTATGCGGTGAACGTGGCGGCCAAGCGCGAGGCGGCGGCGCTCGGCGTCGACGAGGCGATCTTCCGCTCCAGCGACGGTTACCTGCTCGAGGGGCCCACCGCCGGGCTGCTGTTCTCGTCGGAGGATCAGCTGTGGACGATCCCGTTCGAATCGACCGGGGTGCTGCCGTCGGTCACCATCGCCGCAATATTCGAGGCCGCCCGCAGCAATGGCGTCGACGCCGGGCAACGGATGCTCACCTGCGCCGAAGCTGCCGACTGTGACGGATTGTGGTTGGTCTCGGCGATCCGAGGAGTCCTGCCGGTGCTCAGCCTGGATGGGCAGCCACTGCGTCACGACCCCGAGGTCACCGGCGTGCTGGCCACCGCCGTCGGGTTCGGGTCCATCAACTGAAGATGTGCGTCGAGGCGGACGCGGCCACCCACCGCGTACGCCCCGACGACTTCTCTGCTCAGCTCTCCCGCGACTGGATCCGCACCAGGTTTCCCCAGGGATCCCGCAACTGGATCGAGCCATCTTCTGACGCCCCCGAAGGCGCTTTCTCGTGCGCACCAGCATCAACGAAGACGCCGCCCTCAGCCATGCGCACAAGTGCGTAGCGCGGTACCTGAACTGTCACCAGCCCCAGCCCGAGGCCGGGAGCGCGCAGGCCGACGCCCTCGGACTGCCAGGTGTTCATCGCCAGGTGGTGGTGGTAGCCACCCGCGGAGACGAACAGTGCACCCGGCAGCTCGGCGGTCACCTCGAAGCCGAGCTTGTCGACGTAGAAGTCCTTCGCCTGGGCGGTGGAGCCGACCTTGAGGTGCACGTGGCCGACCACCTGCGCGCCCAGTTCGACGAGCCCCTTGCGCTGCTCGGGCGCGGTCTCGATGAGGTTACGGCCGACGTCGGTGAGGTGCTCGGTGAGGAAGGCGTTGGGGTCGATGTACTCCGTCGTCATGTAGATGCGTCCGTTCTGCCGCAGCCACTGCTCCCGCGGCCGGTCGACGTACAGCTCGACCCCGTTGCCTTCGGGATCATCGAGGTAGAACGCCTGCGAAACGTGGTGATCGCCTGCGCCGGTGTAGAGCTGCGGCGCGTGCACGGCGACGGAGGCCAGCGCCGTCGCCAGGCTCGAAGCGTCCGGGTGTAGCAGCGCGGTGTGGAACAACCCTGCACTGCGACGTTCCCCCTTGGGCAGGTCAGGGCGGTGGTTCAGGGTCACCAGGACGTCAGCGGCGCCGCTCGGGCTCCGCCGCCCAAGGCTCACCGACGCGGTCCCTTGACCCAGCACCTCCAGCAACAAGACGTCGCGGTAGAACCGCGTCATCGCGTCCAAGTCGGCCACGGCCAGGCCGACGCGACCCATCGTGGTATCCGCCGGCAGCGGAGTCGTCATGGTGCCCATTGATCCTCCAGGGTTGTTGATAGTTCAACTATAACTCAGGGCGCCAGATTCGCACAGCTGATTCCCAGCGATGGACGAGCCCCCGCACAGACCCGAAGACGAGAGTTCTTCTCAGCAGGACACTCCAACCCAGCAGGAGGCAGATGCAGCGCAACCCCGCTTCCCCCGCTTCGGAGGCCCCGTCCGTGCGGCGGGGCCTCCGACGTTCCCGGGCCTGTCTAGAGTGCGGGGCATGTGGGTGAAGCTGTTGGGCACGGGATCGGCCGACGGGCTGCCCAACCCGTGGTGCCGCTGCCCGACCTGCGCCGAGGCCAGGGCGCTGGGCCTCGTGCGGTCAAACACCTCAGTATTGGTGGACGGACGGCTGCTGCTCGATTGCGGACCCGACGCGCCCCGGCAAGCGGCGCGGTTCGGAAGTGACCTGTCCGAGGTCGAGGTGGTGGCGATCGGCCACGCCCACCATGACCACGCCGACCCGGCCTTCCTGCTGTATCGCAGCTGGGTCGACGACCGACCGCTGCAGGTGCTCGGTCCGCCGGCCGTCATCGAGCAGTGTCTGCAGTGGCTGGATCGCGACCAGACCGGGGTCACGCTCCGCGAGCTCACGGCAGGTGACGTGATCAGCGCGGCGGGCTATTCCCTCACCGTGCTCGAAGCGCGGCACCACGCGTTCGGTAAGGCGGTGCTCTATCTGGTCGACGACGGCAGCTCGCGCCTGCTGTACGCCACCGACACCGGTCCGTTTCCGGCGGCGACCATGGCAGCCCTGCGCGACGCGCGCCTCGACCTACTGCTCATGGAGGAGACGTTCGGCACGAAGACAGACGGCGGCGAGACGCACCTACACCTGGCGACCTTCGCCCAGCAGCTGGATCAGCTGCGCGCGATCGGCGCCGTGACGCCCGCGACTCAGGTGGTGGCGATCCATCTCAGCCACCACAACCCGCCGTTGGCCGAACTGCGGGAGGCGCTGGCCAGGCTGGGCGCTGCCGAATACCCGGACGGGACTCAGCTGCACCTCTAGCAATCGCGACCCCGCCAGCCGCGCCCTGCGCGCGCCGACCGTGGGACCGGGCCGCCCCCGCGTCGATCAGAGAGGCAGCCGACGGAAGATCGGCCCGGGAACGTGCTTGAGCGCCCACATCACGAACTGGAACGGCGCCGGGGCCCAGATCAGTTTCTGCCCCTTGCGCGCCGCATCCACGACCTGAGCCGCGACGTCTTCCTTGTCGACCGTCAGCGGGGCTTCCTTGACCCCAGCGGACATTCGGGTGCGCACCTGGCCGGGCCGGACGACCAGCACCTTGGGCCCGTACGGGGCCAGCGCCTCACCGAGCATTCGGTAGAAACCGTCGAGGCCGGCCTTGGTCGAGCCGTACACGAAGTTCGAGCGACGCACCAGCTCTCCGGCCACCGTCGACATGACGATGATCTGGCCATAGCCCTGAGCCTTCATCTTCTGCCCCAGCAGCACCCCGACACTCACCGCACCGGTGTAGTTCACCTGAGCGATCTGGACCGCCGCAGCCTGGTCCTGCCACAGCTGCTCGGCGTCGCCGAGGAGGCCGAAGGCCACGATCGCGACATCGACGTCCGCGAGGTGCCAGGCGGCATCGACGACACGCGGATGGGTGTCGAACGCGGTGGCGTCGAAGTCGAGCGCGTCGACGGCGGTGGCCCCGCAGGACTTCAGGTCAGAGACGGCCGCCTGGAGCGACGGGTCGCCGGGCATTGCCGCAAGGATCACCCGCAACGGCTGTTTGGCGAGGTACTCCTTGACGATGGCCAGGCCGATCTCAGAGGTCCCTCCCAGCAACAGGATGGTCTGGGGGTTTCCGGTGGCGTCGATCACAGCAGCTCCAATCGGCGAGCAAGGTCAGAGGCGAACACGCCGTCGGGATCGACCCGGCGACGCGTGTCGATCCAGGAATCGATCTGGGGGTACATCGCGTGGAAGGTCGCCGCGGTCGCCCGGGAGTCCTTGGCGGTGTAGAGCCGACCACCGAACTCGAGGATCCTGGCGTCGAGCCCGGCCAGGAACTCATGCAGGCCAGCCTTGATGGGGAAGTCCACGCAGACGTTCCAGCCAGCCATCGGGTAGCTCAAGGGCGCCTGGTTACCCTCTCCGAACAGCTTGAACACGTTCAGGAAGGAGTAATGGCCGGACGCCTGGATGTCGGCGATGATCTTCTTGAACTCGGCGACGGCCGCTGGCGGCACCACGAACTGGTACTGCAGGAAGCCGTGCGAGCCGTAGGCGCGGTTCCACTCGCTGAACATATCCAGCGGATGGTAGAAGCCGGTCAAGCTCTGCACCTTGTTCGTGTAGTTTCCGCTCTTGGCGTACCAGGCGGTGCCCAGCAGGCCGAACGTGAACTTGTTGGCCAACCCGTTGGGGAAGACGTCCGGCAGCTCGAAGAGTGGTTTGGCGTGGAACCCCAGCGGGTCGGCGGCCAGCTTCGGCGGCAACTGGTCGAGCCGAGCCAGGTTGCCGCGCGACAGCGCGGCGCGTCCCAGCTTCGGCGCCGGCGAAATCGCGTCGAACCAGGCGCTGGAGTAGTCGTAGTTGGCTTCCGAGCCGTCCGAATGGACGGCGATGGTCTCGTCCAGCGTCTTGGTCACCAGGCCGTCGGCCACGAAGTAGGCGGTCTCGGTGCGCGTCATCGTGAGCACCACGCGCAGGATGATGCCGGTCAGCCCGACTCCGCCCACCGTCGCCCAGAAGATGCTGGCGTCCGGGTCGTCCGGGCTGCCCTGGGGGGTCAGGTGGAGCACCCGTCCGTCGGCCACCAGGAGTTCCATGGAAGCCACATGACTGCCGAATGACCCGGCGCTGTGGTGGTTCTTGCCGTGGACGTCGCAGCCGATGGCGCCGCCGATGGTCACCTGGCGGGTGCCCGGCAGCACCGGGACCCATAGCCCGTACGGCAACGCGGCCCGCATCAGCTCGTCGAGGCTCACCCCCGCGTCGAGATCGATCGTCGCGGTCGCCGCGTCGATGGAATGGATGCGATTCAGCGCGGTCATGTCGACGACGACGCCGCCGGCATTCTGGGCGACGTCGCCATAGGACCGTCCCAAACCTCGCGCGAGGATACCGCGACGCAGGTGGGCCGGGGAGCTGGCGTTGTGGTGGGCGACGGCCTTGACGGCGGTGATGATCAACTCGGGGTCACCGGTGGTGAGCACCTGAGCGACCGTGGGGGCGGTTCGTCCCCAGCCGGAAAGTTGCTGGGTGGTGGTGGGCAGATCCTGGATCTCAGTGGCAGTCATCGCGGCTCAGTCTACCGCCGTGTTGGATGGGCTCCTGTCACCCGGAGCCAATTCAGCGGCGCAGCACTACTGTCGTAGCATGACCGCAACGACGCCTCATGACCTCCTGATGCAGCACTGCGACGCGGCACTTTTCGACCTCGACGGTGTACTCACCCCCACCGCCACGGTCCATATGGCTGCTTGGGCGAAGATGTTCAACGCGTTCCTCGCCGAGCGTGGCATCGACCGTCCTTACACCGATGAGGACTATTTCACCTACGTGGACGGCAAGCCCCGCTACGACGGAGTGCGCTCGTTCCTGGAATCGCGCGACTTCTCCTTGCCCGAGGGGGATCCGTCCGACTCGCCCGATGCCGAGACCGTCTGCGGCCTGGGAAACCGGAAGAACACCGCCTTTTCCGCGGTCCTGGCAGCGGACGGCGTGACCCCCTACCCCGGCTCGGTGGCGCTGGTCGATTATCTGATCGCGCAGGGCAAGGCCGTGGCCGTGGTGTCTTCCTCGGCGAACGCGAGGGACGTGCTGGCCGCTGCCGGGCTCAGCGATCGATTCGGACTGGTGGTGGACGGCGTGCTGGCCAGGCGCGAGGGATTGCCCGGAAAGCCTGCCCCCGACACGTACCGGTTCGCAGCCCACTCGCTCGGGGTGCCGGCATCCCGCGCGGTGGTGTTCGAGGACGCGGTCTCTGGGGTGGCGGCGGGCCATGCCGGCGACTTCGGGCTTGTCATCGGCGTCGACCGGGGAGTCGGCGCCGAGGAGTTGATCATTCACGGTGCCGACCTTGTCGTCACCGATCTCGCTGACCTGCTGCCATGAGCGGGGGAAGCTTCGACCCCGTCGATCGGTCGCGGCTGCCGATTGAGCCCTGGGGCATCGTCGAAACCAGCTACCACGCCGCGCACGCGGGAGTACTTGAGACCATCCTCGCGGTCGGGAACGGCTACCTCGGGCTCCGTGGCAACCACGACGAGGGCACCCCGGACGCGCACGCGCACGGCACCTTCGTCAACGGCTTCCACGAGACCTGGCCGATCAAGCATGCGGAAGAGGCCTACGGCTTCGCCACCGTCGGCCAAACCATCGTCAACGTGCCCGATGCCAAGACCATGGCCATCGCCGTCGACGCCGAGCCGCTGGACGTGAGCACCTCCCACCTTGAGCGGTACCGGCGCTGGATCGATTTCCGGGAGGGAATCCTGCACCGCGATCTGGTGTGGGTCACCACCTCCGGCAAGCGGGTCCACGTCCAGTCGAGTCGGCTGGTCAGCTTCACGCGTCGGGAGTTGAGCCAGGCCACCGTCACCGTGACGCTGCTCGACGCCGACGCGACGGTGACGATCCGCTCCGAGATCCGCAACCGGCAGGACGAGGCCGCCGTTCCGGTCCACCCGGACGTCGAGTTCGACCCCCGCAAGGCCGCGGGCTTCGACCACCACGTGCTGCTCGCCACGCAGGTCGGCGAGACCGCTGGCCGCTTGCTGCTCGGCTACCGAGCCGCGAACTCGGGGCTCCCGCTGGCGGTCGCGGTCGATCATGATCTGGTCACCGACGATGCGGTCGAGGTGACGTCGCAGGTGACGGCAGACCTGGCTGTCCGTCGGTACACGGTGGCTGCGACAGCGGGCCAGCCAATCGTGCTGAGGAAGACCGCGGCGTACGTCGCCCAAGCGGATCCGTCCGGCCTCCTGGAAGCGGGGGCGATCCTGGACGCTGCCCACGCGGTGGGTGCGGCGGCGATCGAGTCCGAACAACGCGACTGGCTTGCGAGCTTCTGGGAGCGCACCGACATCGAGATCGGAGCCGAACCCGGGCTGCAGCAGGCCGTCCGTTGGTGCCTGTTCCAGCTGGCTCAAGCCGCGGCCCGGGCCGACGCGGGCGGGATCGGCGTGAAGGGGGTCTCCGGTTCGGGCTACGAGGGTCACTACTTCTGGGACACCGAGGTGTACCTGGTGCCGTTCCTGGCTCACACCAACCCCGAGATCGCGCGGCACGCCCTGCAGTTCCGCATCGACATGTTGCCCGCCGCCCGGCGCAGGGCCGCAGCTCTGGGACAGCGTGGCGCCCTGTTCCCGTGGCGCACCATCAACGGTGAGGAAGCCTCGGCGTACTACCCGGCCGGCAC
>JBAVKY010000099.1:0-28381 GCA_049688555.1 Propionicimonas sp. | reverse complement strand
GTCCGGCCGCAGGGCGAGGGCCGCTTCCACGCTCGATCGCCAGTCCGCGGGCGTCTCCCCCGGCGAGCCGTAGATCAGATCGAGACTCAACGAGGCGAACCCGGCCTCCCGCGCCCAGCCGGCGACCTCCTGCACCCGACCCGCGGTGTGCCGACGTTCCAGCACCGCCAACACGTGGGGGACGCTGGACTGCATGCCCAGCGAGAGCCTCGTGAAACCTGCGGCGACCAGTGAATCGAGGTATGCCCGATCCACTGATTCCGGGTTGGCTTCGGTCGTCACCTCGGCGTCCGGCGCCACCTCGAAGCGCTCCCGGACGGCGGCCAGCAGGCCGGTCAACTCGGCGGCCGACAGCAGGGTGGGGGTGCCGCCACCGAAGAACACGGTCTGGACGACCGGCGGTTCGCCCAGCACGTCCACAGCCAGGTCGAGCTCGGCTCGTACCGCCTGGAGGTAGGCATCCCGGCTCGATCCTGGGGCTGAGCCGAGTTCGGCGGCGATGTAGGTATTGAAATCGCAGTAGCCGCAGCGGGTGGCGCAGAACGGGACGTGCAGATAGAGCGAGAATGGACGCTCGCCAACTCCCCCTAGCGCAGCGGCTGGCAGCCTCCCTCCCGGCGCCACCGGTTCACCCGCGGGCGGGACGGACCCCATCAGGGCAGGTCGAAGGGCAGCTTCTGCCCGTCCAGCGCACGACGGCAACTGCAACCGGCGGTTGCGCCAGATTCGGGCTCGGGCAGGCGTGCGATCACCCGCCGCAGCAGCGCACGCAATCGCTCGATGTTGCTGGCGAAGACCCGCAACACCTGGCCGTGGGTCACCGGCTCGCCGGCCTCAACGCCAGCGTCATGGTCAGTGACCATCGTCACCGTCGAATAACACAGCGCGAGTTCGCGGGCGATCGACGCCTCGGGGAGTCCGGTCATGCCCACCACATCGCCGCCGGCTGCCGCGTGCCACCGGGATTCCGCTTTCGTCGAGAACCGAGGCCCGTTGATCACCACGAGCGTGCCATGGTCGACCAGCGGGGTGGTGTCGTCGGCTGAAGCGAGAATCGCCGCTCGTCCGCGCGGGCAGTAGGGGTCGGCGAACGACACGTGCACGACGCCGCTGTCGGTGTCGTAGACCGTGTGTGCCCGCCCCCACGTCCGGTCGATCACCTGGTCGGGCACAACAAAAGTGCCCGGTCCAAGCTCAGCGCGGAGCGAACCCACAGCGGCCGGAGCGATCACCTGGCGAACGCCGACGCTGCGCAGCGCCCACAGGTTGGCCCGATAATTCACCCGATGCGGGGGGAACTGATGCTGAGTGCCATGCCGGGGCAGAAACGCCACCTGCCGACCGTCGAGGTCACCGACGGCAACCGGAGCGCTCGGTTCCCCGAACGGCGTCCCCACCGTGATCTGGCTGGGATTGGCCAGAAATTCATAGAAGCCCGAACCGCCGATGATCCCGATGTCTGGTGTCACAGCGGCAGCCTAATCGCACGACCCCCGTGCCGGCGGGCTACTTCTTGTCCGACTTGGTCTCGCCGGTGGAAAGCGCGGCGACGAAGGCCTCCTGGGGCACCTCGACCCGGCCGACCATCTTCATGCGCTTCTTGCCCTCTTTCTGCTTTTCGAGCAGCTTGCGCTTGCGGGTGATGTCACCGCCATAGCACTTGGCGAGCACGTCCTTGCGCATCGCCCGGACTGATTCCCGGGCGATCACCCGGGAGCCGATCGCGGCCTGGATCGGCACCTCGAACTGCTGCCGGGGAATCAATTCCTTCAGCTTCTTGGCCATGGCGACGCCGTAGGAATACGCGGCGTCGGCGTGCACGATCGAGCTGAACGCGTCCACCGGCTCGCCGTGCAGCAGGATGTCGACCTTCACCAGTTTGGCGACCTGCTCCCCGGCCGCGTCGTAGTCCAGAGAGGCGAAACCCTTCGTCCGCGACTTCAGGGCGTCGAAGAAGTCGAACACGATCTCCGCCAGCGGCAGCAGATACCGGATCTCGACCCGGTCTTCGCTGAGGTAGTCCATCCCGGTCTGCACGCCGCGACGCGTCTGGCACAACTCCATGATCGTGCCGATGAACTCCGCCGGGGCCAGGATCGTCGCCCGCACCACTGGCTCGTGCACCTCGGCGATCTTGCCTTCGGGGTACTCCGACGGGTTGGTCACCTGGCGCTCGCCACCGTCCTCCATCACGACGCGATAGACCACGTTCGGGGCGGTGGAGATCAGGTCGAGGTTGAACTCACGCTCCAGGCGCTCACGCACGATCTCCATGTGTAGCAGGCCGAGGAACCCGACCCGGAAGCCGAAGCCGAGTGCCCCCGAGGTCTCGGGCTCGTACACCAGGGCCGCGTCGTTGAGTTGCAGCTTGTCGAGCGCTTCACGGAGGACCGGAAAATCGGCCCCGTCGATTGGGTAGAGGCCCGCGTAGACCATGGGTTGGGGTTGCCGGTACCCGCCCAGGTCAGTCTGCGCGGGACGGGAGACCGTGGTCACGGTGTCGCCGACCCGGGACTGCCGGACCTCTTTCACCCCCGTGATCAGGTAACCGACCTCACCGACACCCAGGCTGGGCGACTTGATCGGATCGGGTGAGATCACGCCAACCTCGAGGGTCTCATGAGCTGCCTTGGTGGACATCATCAGGACCCGTTCGCGGTGGTTCAGTTCCCCGTCGAAGACCCGGACATAAGTGACCACACCGCGGTAGGTGTCGTACACCGAGTCGAAGATGAGGGCTCGTGCTGGCGCCTTGGGGTCGCCGACAGGTGCAGGGATGTCGGCCACGATATGGTCGAGCAACTCCCGAACTCCCTCGCCGGTCTTCGCCGACACGCGGAAGATGTCGTCGGGGTCACAACCCACCAAGTGCGCCATCTCGGCCGCGTATTTGTCAGGCTGCGCGCTGGGAAGGTCGATCTTGTTGAGCACCGGGACGATGTGCAGGTCAGCATCCAAGGCCAGGTAGAGGTTGGCCAACGTCTGGGCTTCGATTCCCTGCGCCGCGTCGATCAGCAGGATCGCTCCTTCGCAGGCCGCCAACGAGCGGGAGACCTCGTACGTGAAGTCAACGTGACCGGGGGTGTCGATCATATTGAGCACGTAGTCTTTGCCAGCCACCTGCCAGGGCATCCGGACGGCCTGGGACTTGATCGTGATGCCACGCTCGCGTTCGATGTCCATCCGGTCGAGGTACTGAGCACGCATCGACCGTCCATCCACCACCCCAGTCAACTGCAGCATCCGGTCGGCAAGGGTCGACTTGCCGTGATCGATGTGGGCGATGATGCAGAAGTTGCGGATCAGCTCCGCCGGCGTGGCGCCGGGACGTGGTGCAGGCATGCAGCTTTCCTGGTAGTGGGACAGCTATTCACGATACCGTGTGCGGGCGTTCCCGCGGTGGCCAGCACGTTTTGGCGCAACTCTGGCTCTGTTGGTAGAGTCAGTGGTCGCGTTCGTGCTCGGACGCCCTCATGCTTCACCACCAACTCAGCACCAACACCACGAACAAGAGGCAAGCCCTGTGGCAAACATCAAGTCCCAGAAGAAGCGGATCCTGACCAACGAAAAGGCCCGGCTGCGGAACAAGGCTGTGAAGTCCTCGCTGCGCACCCATGTGCGCAAGTTCAACGATGCAGTTGCCGACGGCGACGTCGACAAAGCCCAGGTCATGGCGCGTGAGGCCTGCCGCCAGCTCGACCGGGCCGCATCCAGGGGTGTCATTCACCCCAACCAGGCCGCCAACCGCAAATCGGCCATCTCCTCGCAAGCCGCCGCACTCTGATCTCGTCGCTGACGCCGCCCTTCGGGGCGGCGTTTTCGCGTTCCGCCGTCTCGTCTCACACGGCTGCGGCAGCGTCCCCGGGCAATGGCGGTTCGCCGGTCCGCCGGGTGACGCCCTAAGCCCTGCGGCAGGCGATGACCGTCAAGATGACCTGCTCGAGAGCGAACCCCGGGTCACTGGCGGCTCCTTTGATCTGGGCATCGGCCACCGCGACGGCCTGGATCGCCTTGGCTACCCCGGCGGGCTTCCAGTCGTGGGACTGGCGAGCCAGGTCCTTGATCTTCCACGGCGGTACGCCGATCTGCCGGGCGAGGTCGGCGTCGCGCTTTCGGCCGTCCCTCGCATCGAGATATTTGCCGAGGTTCCGCAACGCGGACGACACCGCGCTGGTGACCAGCACCGGCGCGACCCCGGTGGACAATGCCCACCGCAACTTGCCGAGCGCCCCTTCCGCTCGCCCATTGAGGATGTCGTCGGCCACCGAAAAGCTGGTGATCTCGGCCCGTCCGCCGAAGTAGCGGCGGACCTGCGCGGTCGTGACGACACCTGCTTCGCTGTCGTCCAGCAGTTGCCGGATCGCCCCGCTCACAGTCCGAAGGTCCGTGCCCACCGCATCGATCAGGGCCGCCGCAGTGACGCCGTCGATCCGCCCGCCGTACCGACGAGCTTCCGCGGTCGCGAACTGCGGCACGTCCCACGCCTTGATCGCGGGGCAGTCGACCACGCCGACCCGCGCCTTCTTGAGGCGGTCGAGAACCGCCTTGCCCTTCACCCCGCCGGGATGGACGAGTGCCAGCGCAAGATCCACCCCAGGGTCGGCGGCGATTACCACGACCGTATCGGCCACGTCGGGGGCCAGTTCGGGCAGTTCGGTGACCACGACGATGCTGGCGACGGCGAACAGCGATCCGCCGGCAGCCTCGGCCAGGGACCCGACGTCGGTGTCACCCGCGCTCAGTCGCACCACCGCGGCATCGGGACGCTCTGCGAGGGCAGCCTGAATGAAGCTGTCCACCGCGCGTTCGGCGAGCAGCGATTCAGGGCCGGTCACCAACAGGGCGTGACCAAAGGCGGGGGTCTGTTCCACACCGTTCAGCATGCCACTGCGGACTGACGCTCCGCGCGTGGCCTATGGTCGGGCTCCCGCCATGAGCAGCCGATCGTGCGCGCACAACACGAAGGCCGAGCTCACAATGGTGCCCGGCCTTCGCTTAGTTGTTCGGGGGAGGACGGCTCCCGGACTCGCGTGGTTCTGAGATCTGCTCGTCCGTCTCGGCGAGCGTCGGCGATTAGCATTCGTCGGCAATCCATCCGGAAACCACTCGATCGCTTCTTCCACCGGCGCCTTTCCCTTAAAGGTTCCGCGTCCGACGGCATCTGCGTAATTAAGGTGTACGCCCACCCGGCACCCTTCGCAAGACCTTGTGTAGAAGAAATTCCTGAATCGATTCTGAGTGATGAGCCGAGGGGCCGACGGAGTCGTCAAACCGGTTCGGCCATGTCCTCGATCCGGGGCCAGTAGACCGAGGCAGTAGCCTGATGGAATGCGAATCGCCATGGCCAATGACCACGCGGGCTTCCAGCTCAAGCAGGAGATCGCGCAGTGGCTGCGGGACCGGGGGCATCACGTTGCGGACTTCGGCACCCACGACGAACTGGCCTGCGACCTGCCCGACTACGTCTACCCCGCCGCGCTGGCCGTAGCCCGGGGAGAAGTCGACCGCGGCATCTTCGTCGACGGGGTGGGTTACGGCAGCGCGATGATCGCCAACAAGCTGCCCGGTGTGTTTGCCGCTGTCTGCCAGGATCCGTTCTGTGCGGGGTTGGCCCGCGCCCATAGCAACACCAACGTGCTCTGCATCGGCGGCAAGATCATCGGCTCGGCTCTCGCTCTGGAGGTCGTTCGCAGCTGGCTGACCACTGACTATCTGGGCGCCGTCGAAGTGAAATACGCCAGACGGGTAGGAAAGGTGATCGAGATCGCCGAGCGCCACGTCCGTCCGCTCTAGTCACGGTTGAGCCCCCCGGCCCATCGACCGACAACCTCCTGAGCCGACAAGGTTCGAGTCTCCAGTCGGCCGCGACCCTGGCGCACCGGCCAACCGGATTATCACCCGGGTCGCTCGAGTGTGACCCGAAGGCCACCCGGCTGCCGGTCGACGGCCAGCGATCCTGAGGCGTCGGTCCGATGCACCTGCGAACCGGCCTCGGCGAGCAGGCGTAGCGCGGTCGGTGACGGGTGGCCGTAGTCATTGTCCAGGCCCACCCCGATCAGGGACAGGGGTGCGCCGACGGCGCGAAGGAACTCCTGCGACTGCCGGGACGATCCGTGGTGCGGCACGATCAGCACGTCCGCCGACAAGTCGGGAGTTGCCCGTAGGGCTGCTGACTGGCCGGCCAGTTCGACGTCGCCGGTGGTCATCACCGACAGGGCCGGAGTGCGAATCCGGACGACCAGCGACGCGTCATTCTCTGCGCTGGATTCGCCCTCCCCGCCCAACTCCGGCCCTACCGGAGCGGCCGACAGCACCTCCACCCGAGCATCCCCCACCATGACCTCCATGCCCGGCACGGCGGTGATCCAGGGCGCGGCCGACGCACCCGCACGCACCGACTCGACACCACTGGCCGGCTGACGAGCTGTTCCAGCCAGCACGGCGTCGACAGGCCTGCCGACCAATCCTGAGCTGCCCCCCACGTGATCGGCGTGGAAGTGCGAGATCACCAGCAGCGGAACCCGCAGCACGCCCAGTCCAGTGAGGCACCGATCGAGCAGCCGGGGCTCTGGCCCGGTATCGATGACGATCGCTTGCCCTGACGCCACCGCGACGACCGTCGCCGACCCCTGGCCGACGTCACAGGCGACGACCTGCCAACCACCCGGCGGCCACCCTGGAACGGGGAATGGACGCAGCAGGGTACCAACCAACCCCAGCGCCAGCACCAGCGCTAGCCAACCGCGCCGGAGCACCCGCTCCCCCACCGCCAGCGCCGTCACGCTGATGACCGTCACGATCCCCACCGCCAGCGCTGACACCGGCCAGTGAATGGCGGGTGAGGGCAGTGCCGCCCCGAGGTGAGCGATCCAGCACAGCGCTTGGGCGCCCCAGCCTGCAACCCAGGCGAGGCCTGCAGCCCCGACCGGAGCGAACGGTGCGGAGACCGCGCAGGCAAGCCCGACCACGGTCGTTGGCCCTACCAAGGGGCCAGCAGCCAGGTTGGCGAGCATGCCCACCACGCTGATCTGGCCAGAGAGGACAGTGACGACCGGCTGGGTGGCCAACTGCGCGGCCAGCGGGACAGCCAGCGCTTCGGCAAGCGGGCGCGGCAGCCAGTTGGCCATGGCCTCAGTCCAGCGACCGGCCCAGCCAATGATCCCGCCACTGGCGAGCACGGACAGGGTGAAGCCGACCGAACACGCCAACCAGGGGTCGACCAAGAGGAGTCCGATGACCGACCACGACAAGTAGCGCAGCCCCTGCTGCTGGCCGCCCCACCCCAGGGCCGCCAACCCGACGCAGCCCATCGCGGCCGCCCTCAGCACGCTTGGCTCGCTGTGGCACAGCAGGACGAAGGCTGCCACGCCAACAGCGGCGATCCCCCGCAACCACCACCCGCGCACACCGAGGCGCCGCGCCACCCATAACAGGCTGGCCAACAGCAGCGTGAGATTCGCCCCGGAGACAGCGGTCAGGTGGGTGAGTCCCGTGAGCTGGAAGTCGGCCTTCAATCCAGCCGTCAGAAGCGAGGTATCGCCGACGACGAGGGCGGGAAGCAGTGCACCTGGCTCGGGAGCGAGCCCTGCGGCCGCCTCACGAAGCGACTCCCGGGTTCGGTGGACGGCCAGGGCAACCCAGTCAGGTTCTCCGATGAGCTGTGGCGGCTCTCTGGCCCGCCCAACCGCACCCACAGCTTCTTCGGGCTCGGACGGTTCCAACCGGAGGGTCGTCCGCACCCGGCTACCGACAACCACGCTGCGCCACTGCTGCGCGTGCTCTCCGCTCGCGACCAGCCGCACCTGCTGGCCCACCAGCCACTGCTGGGCCCTGCCCGCTACGAAGTCGACACGACTGATCGACCACCAGAAGGAACCGTGCCCGCCATCGGCGACATAGCTGCCCGGCCCGAGCACGCCCTCGACTGTCACGATGGCCCGCTGAGCGGCCAACTCGGGCAGGGCTCCGACGTGCGTCGCGGCACTTCGAGCGCCAGCAAGGCCTGCCGTGGCCAGAACCAGCAGTCCGAGTGCCGCAGCCAGCCAGTACCGGCGCCGCAGCGCGAGGGTTCCCACCGCGAATCCCGCCCCAACGGCGCACCACAGCGGTCCGGGTCTCCCCTGCGCACCCAACCACGTTCCCAACCAGACCGCACTTGCCAGCAGCGGCCCACGCAAGTCGAGGGTCGATGCCCCTTCCGGCCCGGTGCTCCCGCTCACACGCGCACGTGAGAAGCGATTTCCGCGAACGTCTTCGGTCCGATGCCGTCGACCTCCTGCAGCTCCTCGATGCGGGTGAAGCGCTGGTGGTCCTCACGCCAGGCGATGATTCGCTGGGCGGTCACCGGGCCCACACCGGGGAGGTCCTCGAGTTGGGCGACAGTGGCGGTGTTCAGCGAGACCTTGCCGCCACTCGACCCCGTGCCAGGCGACATCTCGCCTGACCTGACTTCACTGCCCGGCGCACGTTTGCTGCCGATCACCAACTGGGAACCGTCTGACACCACGGCGGCCAGATTGAGCTCGCCAGGAACTGCTTTGTCCGTCAGCCCTCCGGCCGCAGCGATCCCATCCTTGACCCGGGCGCCTTCGGGTAGTTCGACAACGCCCGGTCGTCGCACTTCGCCAAGCACGTGCACCAGGACGGTTGGTGCCGCGGACCGCGATGGGGTGGGTGAGACGGCCACGGATGGGGTGGCAACCGGAACCACGGGCGTGGACCGCGCCTGCAACACGTTGAAACCTCCCCACAGGCATCCGGTGAGGACGACGAGCGCCACGGCCCCAAGGTGGCTCCGGGAGAAGTCCCAGACCACGCGACCAGCCTCACCCAACCGGGCCACCATCACCGGGACTTCCTGTCGACTCGGGTCGCTGGCAGTCGCAGGCCGGTTCGCTCCAACCGACCCGGCCCCGGCGGACAACACCGACTCGTCGGAGTCCCCGCCCGCCCAAACCGGATCGTCAAGAGCTCGCCGGGCTGGCACCTCGGCCAGCAGGGCAGCCAGCCGTTGCCTGACGACGTCGCTCAGCACCGGATCGGGTGCGGCTCGGGCAGCATTCATGCCCAGAAGCTTCTCTCGCTGCGAGCGTCATCGCGCCAGCGATCCTCGCACCTGTGGACAACCCTGCCCGGGGGACGCGATTACCCACAGATTTCTGGGCCCGCAGCCCGACAGGTAGTCTCAAGGTCAACGTCTTCCACGACAAGGAGCCTCATGGCCATCGACCTCTCCCTCGCCGGATCCACCAAGCAACACGGCGGCTGCGGGTGCGGCTGCTCCTCTGACGAGACTCCGGAACTGATGGCTCAATCGCTTCCCAAGGCGATTCGGCATGGCGCGATCATCGGTGGTTTGACCAGTCTGAAGCCGGGCCGCAAGATCGTCATTTCGTTCAGCCATGACCCGCTGCCGCTGTTGACGCAGCTCGATCGCGCAGTGCCGGACGCCGTCGACCTTGACTACCTTGAGCGCGGCCCCGAGGTCTGGCGGCTGGAGTTCACCCGCCGCTGACCGGGCCGGGCCGGACGGGCGACGTACCCGTCCAACCCACCGCCTGTCAGGCAGGAACGATGCTGACCAGCTTGGGAGCCCGAACGATCACCTGACGCACCCCTCGCCCGTTCAAAGCCCGTTGCACGCTTTCGTGGGCCAACGCGAGCTGCTCCAACTCCGCGTCGGTCGCGGTCGGCGAGACCTCAAGCTTGGCACGTACCTTGCCCTGCACCTGGACCACGCAGGTCACCGACTCGTTGACCAACAAGATGGCATCGGCAAATGGCCAGCTCGCGTTGGCCACCGACGGCGCGTGCCCCAGTAGCTCCCACATTTCCTCGGCCACGTACGGGGCGATGGTGCTCAGCGCGACAGTGATCACTTCGACTGCCTCACGGACCGCGGGATCTGCCGCGCCCGCCCCGCTGTCGATGGCCTTGCGGCTGGCGTTCACCAGCTCCATGATGCGGGCCACCACGACGTTGAACCGGTGGCTGTCGAGCCCCTCGGTCAGATCGGCGATCGAACGGTGCGTGATTCGCCGCAGCGACTCGTCCCCCGAGGCCGGATCAGCCCCAAGCGGTGAGGTGACCTCGGTGGCGAGCCGATAGGCGCGTTGCAGGAACTTCAGAGTGGAACCGGGCGAGACGTCCGCCCAGTCGATGTCGTCTTCTGGTGGCCCGGCGAAGATCACGGTGGTACGGATCGCGTCCACCCCGAACTGGTCGATCTGCTCGCCGAGGTCGACGCCGTTACCCAGCGACTTGCTCATCGCCTTGCCTTGGTTGATGACCTGGCCCTGGTTCATCAGTCGGCTGAACGGTTCGCTGAAGTCGATCAGGCCCAGGTCGTTCAGCACCTTGGTGAAGAACCGGGAGTACAGCAGGTGCAGGATCGCGTGCTCCACGCCGCCGACGTACTGGGCGACCGGCATCCAGCGCGCCACGTCGGCCGGGTCGAACGGACCCTCGGTGTAGCCCGGTGAGCAGTAGCGGAAGAAGTACCACGACGAATCCACGAACGTGTCCATGGTGTCGGTGTCGCGACGCGCGGCCTCCCCGCAGCGAGGGCAGGGGACATTGACCCAGTCGGTGGCCGAGGCCAGCGGGCTGGTGCCCTTCGGCGCCAGGCTGGCTCCGCGCAGGTCGGGCAGTTCAACCGGCAACTGGTCGTCGGGAACGGGAACTTCGCCACACGATGGGCAGTGGATGATCGGGATCGGGCAGCCCCAGAACCGCTGCCGGCTCAACAGCCAGTCGCGCAGGCGGTAGGTGACGGCTGCCTTGCCTGTCCCGGCAGCCTCAAGCCGCGCGCACATGGACGCGATACCCGCAGCCTTGTTCGGTAGCCCGTTCAACTCCGACGAGTTCACGTAGGTGCCGTCGCCCGGGGTGGCCTTCCCACTCTCGACCGGATCGGGCAAGCCGGTCTCGATGACGACCCGCACCGGCAGGTCGAAAGCCAGTGCGAACTCCAGGTCACGCTGGTCGTGGGCAGGGACCGCCATGATCGCGCCGGTGCCGTACTCGCTCAGCACGTAGTCGGCGGCCCACACCGGCAGCTGCTCCCCGTTCACCGGGTTCGTGGCATAAACCCCGAGGAACACCCCGGTCTTGGGGCGCTCAGTCGACTGGCGTTCGATCTCGGTGGACTTCTTGGTCTGCTCCAGGTACGCCTCGAACGCCGGTCGCTGCTCAGGGACGCACAATTCGTCGGCGATCGGGGCTTCCGGAGCAACCACGAAGTAGGTCGCGCCGTAGAGGGTGTCAGGACGGGTGGTGAACACCGTGATCGGCGACTCGCGCCCTTCGACGACGAAGTCGACGTAGGCGCCGGAGGAGCGACCGATCCAGTTGCGTTGCATGGCGAGCACCCGGTCGGGCCACTTGCCCTCGAGGCCAGCCATGTCGTCGAGAAGCCGCTGGGCGTATTCCGTGATCTTGAAGTACCACTGCGTCAGCTTGCGCTTGGTGACGACGGCGCCGCACCGCTCACAGGCGCCTTGGACGACCTGCTCATTCGCCAGCACGGTCTGATCCTGGGGGCACCAGTTCACGAAGCTGTCTTTGCGATAGGCAAGGCCGTGGCGGTGGAAGCGCAGGAACAACCACTGCGTCCACCGGTAATACTCGGCATCGGAGGTGTGCAGCCGTCGGCTCCAGTCGAAGCTCAGCCCGTATCGCTTGAAGGAGCGGGCCTGAGTCTCGATGTTGGCGTACGTCCAGTCGGCCGGGTGCGCATCCCGTGCGATGGCGGCGTTCTCGGCCGGCAGGCCGAACGAGTCCCAGCCGATCGGGTGCATGACGTCATACCCCTTGAGCCGCCAGTACCGCGCGACGACGTCACCCATCACGAAGGCTTCGGCGTGACCCATGTGCAGGTCGCCCGAGGGATAGGGGAACATGTCAAGGACGTAACGCCGCTCCCGGGAACCGTCATCGCGCGGGCTGAAAGTCTGGTCCGCCTCCCAGAACTCCTGCCAGCGCTGCTGAGCCGCGGCTGCGTCGTACGTCGGACGGACACGTTCGGTGGTCACTGCGTTCTCTCCTCGTCGAAGTGCTGCTGGCGACATGAAAAAGCCCCCGCGAACCATGGCTCGCAAGGGGCCGCCGCGACTCCCGTGCCGGGGCCGCGGCTATCGAAGCAGCAGGACTGCACATTGCACGGCACGAGTCTAGACGATCACGCGCCCGGCACTTCCCGACACCCCCACCGGTATCGGTAAGGAGTGCCTTTCCTTGCTTGCGACAAGGTCATATATCGTTCACTGTTGAGTCATGGCAGTTAACATCCTTGGCGCGACCCAGCTGAAGGAGCAGTCCCTGTCATCGAAGCTGAACTGGCTCCGTGCCGGGGTGCTGGGCGCCAACGACGGGATCGTTTCCACCGCCGGACTCGTGTTCGGGGTGGCCGGAGCGACGGCAGATCACCAGGCCCTGCTCATTGCTGGACTGGCCGGCCTGGTCGCCGGCGCACTGTCTATGGCCGGCGGGGAGTACGTCTCGGTCAGCAGCCAACGTGACACCGAACTGGCCGCCCTTGCTCAGCAGCGTCAGGATGCCAGCGACGATCCCGCATATGTGCGCACCCAGTTGCGCCAGTACTACGTCGACCAGGGGCTCTCGCCGGACCTCGCCGAGCAGGTCGCCACCGAGATGGGCGACGACGCCCTCGATCATCACGCACTCACCAGTTTGGGGATCGATGCCGGCGATACGGTCTCTCCCTGGGCGGCGGCGCGCGCCTCGATGTTCGCGTTCATCGCCGGTGCGGTGATCCCGCTGCTGGCCATGGTCCTGACTCCCATGGCGATCAGGTTGCCCTGCACCCTGGTGGCGGTCTGGCTGGCCCTGCTGCTGACCGGACTTGCCAGCGCACGGCTGGGCGACGCGGCGCCGTGGCGTCCCATGCTGCGCAATCTGACCGTCGGTACCCTCACCATGGCCCTCACGTACGGGGTTGGGATGGTGGTGGGCACGCAGCTCGCCTGACCCGAGGCGCGGCCGACCTCAGCAAGTCCTGACGCAAACCGTCCCAGGCCGAGGGCGGAACAACCGCTTGGAGCAGGTCCCCCAGAATGCTGACCAGGCCCGATTCTGGCACCAGCAGCTCGGCGCGCTCCAAGCAAATGGTGAGCATGGCGCCGTCGCCGCCAGCCCAGCAAGCCATCCCCAGCACGCCGAGGGGATGTCCCTGCCAGCCCGGCGGGCACCGCCGCACCACCGCCGTCCACAGTGCCCGGTGGTGTTCGGAGTCTTCCCGGGTAATGGCCAACACGGCCACATCGCGCGCGTCGGGATCACGCAGCATGATCGCCAGTCGGGCCGCTTCGTCGTCGTCGATTCCCCGATCCGGGCGGAAGTCACGGATTGCGCCCCCCATCAGGGCGGGCCAACGAGTACGCCGCGTGCCGGCCACCGCGGCCTCCTGGCGCTCGAACGCCACCAGCACGGGGTCGGCCGCCGCATCAACAGGACCGTCGAGGGTGGCAGCCAGTTCTTCGCGAGAGGCTCGGGCCACCAAGCCGTGATACACCGCTTCGGCCGCGACGCGACTCCCCCTGCCGCTCAGCCGGCCTGACGGACCGTCTGGGCCGTCCCCCTGCCAGGTGTCCCCGTCCACCAGGGTCAGGCTGCGGGAGGTGGGTTCGGACAACCGGAGGTCACAGTCGCCCAGCAGCCGCCAGCCGAGCTCACGATTCGCGGTGAAGGCGACGAGGTGGGCATCGGCTGCTGGGAAACGTTGCCACAGTCGCCCCAGCAGGTCGTCCAGCACAAACGGCTGGCGGACGGCCGAGAGATCGACCCGTGCAGTGACCTGAACCTGACCTCCTTCAACGACCAACACGACCAAGGATTCCTCCGGCTGGAAGCCCAGCAGGTGGGGAATCATGTCCAGGGCCTCAACGATCGAACCCAGCCGGATTCGCGGCACGTCCTTGCTCATTCTCGCCATGCCCTACCAGTGTCGCGAGGCGCCTGGCGGTCGTGTCAGTTCTCCACAGGCTCGCCCCACTTGAACCGATCCGTCCACAGATTCGCCTTCGGCGAGTCTCCCTGGCCAGCGAGTAGCCTTGTCACCGATGACGCAACCTCCGCAGCCGGGATGGCCCGCGGGCCCTCCTCCTCAGCACCCCGAGCCGCCGCCGGGGTGGCAGCCGACCACGCTCGGCGGCCAGCCTGGCCGCAGGCAGGCACGCGATCCGCGGCAGCCCCTGGGCGCACCGTCCCCCACGTCCGACACCATCGGCAGCTACGCTCCGCCGAAGTCCAGGACTGTGTGGTTGGTCGGCATCGGCTTGGCCATCGTGGTGGCCGTGATAGCCGTGCTGACCAATCTCTCAGGCGGCTGGTTGGCGCCGCAGAGCAGTACCCGTCCCTCGGCCTCACCGTCGGCCAGCACGACCAGCAGCGGATTCCCCTTCTCCAGCAAGGATGAGCGGATCACCGGCCGCTGGGAGGTGCTCAACCAGCGCTGGAGTGAGGATGGCCTGCACGTCGAGCTCCGCATCGGGGTGGATCGGGGCACCCTGAACTACACGTTCCTCGCCTTCGCCAACCAGTCGGCCGAGGTCGTCTATCCCGAGCCGGGCAGCGATGCCCCGGCACTCGGCGACGGAACCATCCGGGCAGGCCAGGAACGAACCGGCTGGCTGTACTTTCCGACCACCAGGGACAACACCACGATCATCCTCGGCGACGGGCTTGGTCGGCAGTTATCGGCGCTGGTCATCAACGCCTGACCGGTCCTGCCTCCTGCTGGCCCCGGTCCGCCACGGGCTAAGGTGATCGGCGTGAGTCGTGAGCCAGGTGACCCGCTACGCGTGGGAATCTTCACCGACGACTTCTATCCCCACAGCGGCGGTGTCACCAGATCCATCGAACAACAAATCGACCACCTGACCGCACTCGGCCATCACGTGACCCTCTTCGCGCCGCGGTTCGAGTTCAACGAACCCCGCAGTTGCTCCTGGCAAGCACTGGACTACTGGCGATTCCCTGGCACCCCCAGCTTCTTGTGCTCGGTCAAGGTTGGAGGGCGCCTCGCACGCCGGATCGCCTCCGAGCACCTGCTGGACGTCGTGCATTCCCAGAACGAGCGGGGTTCGATCTACTTGGCAGCCCAAGTGGCCAAGGCCGGCGGCATCCCACACGTGCACACCTTCCACTCCAACTACGTGGGAACCCACCACACCAGCCCGGCAAGTTCAGGACTCAACTCGCTCACCTATCTTCCCTTGTCAGGGAGGCTGTTGCAGCTCGCGTCGGGACGCCCCCCCAGAGCAGCACTCAGGCTGCCGCCATCGAAGGGGGCCGCCGAGGATTCCGCCTTCGCCCGCCGGGACTGGCGAAGCCTTGCCCGCCTGGCTCAGGGTGTCGACGCCTTCACCTCACCAGCGGGGTACATGATCGAGTGCATCACCGACGCCGCGCCCGCGCTGGCCGGGAGGGGCCACGTCGTCCCGAGCGGGGTCGCGGGCGAGTTCCTGTCGGCCACCAGGCGCCGACCGCAGGCGGCGACCACCAGGTTCGTCAGCTGCGGCAGGCTGGGTGGCGAGAAGCGGGTGGACGCGATCATCCAGGCGTTCGACGAGCTGGGACGCGATGACGCCGAGCTGGTGATCATCGGGGACGGCCCCGAACTAAGAACCCTGCAACAGCTCGCAGCCTCTGTCGGCCACGGTCACATCCACTTCCTCGGTCATGTGGACGAAGTGGCCGACATCGCCCAGCAGCTCGCTGACGCGGACGTTTTCGTGCTCGCGTCGTACCACTTCGACACCCAGGGCATGGTGCTGGCGGAGGCCGCCGCGGCCGGCACGCCCATCCTCTACTGCGACGAGCGGCTCAGCATCGGAGTGGGGCCCGATAACGCGCTGCTGACCGGGCCGTCCGTGACCGAACTCGCTGTGGGCATGGCCCGGCTGATGGACGACCGGACGCGGCGGGCTTCGATGGCGCAGGCATCCCGGACCCTGGCCTCGGGGCTGAGCGGCACCGCCATGGCCCAGGCCTACGCAGGCGTCTACCGCAGCGCGAAGCGGGCGTTGGCACCCCAGAACTGAGGAGATCAGCGATCGGCCTCGGGTCGGCTACGTCGTCTCGCGGACGGGATCGGAAGCCGCTCCAGAAGCGGCCAGATCCTTGGCCTGATTGCTGAGGGAGTCTGGATGATGGATCGAAAGGACGACCACGCCACCAACTGCGACCACTCCAGCCAGTAACATGCCGAAGGCGTCTACCAGCCCGACGCGAGCGCCTTCGCCCAGCACGGCCATCCCGAACGTGACGGCCACGATCGGGTCGGTGGTGGTCATCGACCCGACCACGATCTCGGCGGGGCCATTGGCGTAGCCCTGCTGCACCATCCAGCCACCGACCACATAGCAGATCAGCAGGAACGGGACCACCGTCCAGAACAAGGGTCGCAGCCAGAATTCCCCCTGCCCGACGAGGGAGCTGATCACTTTGATCAGAGCCGAGCTGAGGCCGTAGAAGAACGACCCACCCGAGGCCCACATGAGGCAACGACGCGATGCCGGACCGAACCTGCCGAACGCGCCCAGTAGCCCGCCGACCACGAAGACGATCAGCGACGCCACGATGATCTGGTTCGGCGGCAGTGCGGTGTCAGGGGCCGCGGTGCTCGCCGAGATCAGGGTGAAGCCCACAATGCCGACGATGGTGAGGGCAACGGCTCCCCAGATCTGGCGGGTGGGCCGGAAGTGGTGAAGCTTGGCGGCCAGCAGCACCGACCAGGGCACGGCCAGGATTCCGACAGGTTGGACGACCGTGACCGGGGCCAGCATCAGCCCCACGATGTGCAGCGACGCCCCGATGGCGATCAGTGAGAGGCCGGACAGCCAGCGCAGATTGGTGATCAGACCCCAGAACTGCCCGAGGTTCAGGGAGCGGTTCTCGGCATGGGTGTCGACCGTCCGTCCCACTGCCAGGTGCTGGACGGTGGCACCGCCGGCGAACAGGAAGGAAGCGAACACCACAATACCGATGGCCAGCGGGATGTTCTGTTGGAACATCGAGAACCCTGGCGCCACAAGGGGTATCAACAGGGTCATCGGGTCCTTTGGTGCTGGGGATGACCCAGCCTACCGCCCGGGGCCAGCTGCCCCGGCCCGGCATGCGACCTCATCGCACTTCCGAGAACCGGACGGCGGCCTTGAGCTGGGCGGCCAAGGCTGACCCCAGGTTGAGCGGCCAACGGTGCATCACGTAGTCGGCGGCCTCGTCGACCCGCAACTGGCGCGACGAATTGCCGGACCTCACCCACAGCTCGACCCCAACCCCCTTGCCGACACGCAGGTACACCGGACGCGGCGACGGCTGGCACGAGAGTCGGCACACCTGCCTGGCTTCCCCGTCCGATGCCGGCACCGCCGCGAAGTCGACCGCGACCATCGCGGCCGCGTTCTGCCCCAGCGACGCTGTCAACAGATCGCGAAGCCACAGCTCGTACCGGTCGATGTCGGGGACCTTGAGCGTGGCCAGATCGGGTTGCAGGCCGAGCGGGCTGCCACTGTCGTCCACCCCGATCAGCAGCGTACCGCCGTCCGCATTGAGGAACGCGCAGACGGTCTTGGCGATGACCTGCTCCATGCGTTCGTCCTTGGCCCCGGTGTGCAGGTTGATCCGGGCGGTCGACTTGAACTCGACCCGGGCCGACTCGCCATGCGCCAGCAGTTCAGCAACGCTGGCCTTCACCGGGATCTGGAAGTGCGCCGCGACGGCCGCGTACGCGGCGATCCCAACCACCGACAGGCCGAGCGCAAGCGCGATGGTGAGCGCGCTCCACAGGCCGCTGTCAGGGCGAATCCACGTTGCCAGCAGCAACCCCAGCGAGGTGCCGAGAATCGAGATCACGATCGAGGTCGCCGCACCGAGCTTCGCCCGGCCGCGCAACAGCCAACGCGCGATGGCTCCGAAGAACCAGGCCACCAGAAGGATCACGGGCAGCGCCAACGCGACCGCCCACACCGGCGTATCCCCTAACAGGACGCCACTCATCCCAACTCCTCCCTGGTCTGCTGAGCAGCACGCCAACGATCGAACCAGCTCAGGCCGAGTGCGATACCCGCGGCGACCAGAACACCCAGCAACGTCATCACCACCCGATCGGACGCCATCGCCACCGGGCTGCCGCCCGATCCGATCAGGACCGCAGCGGGGGTCATGAAGGCTACTTGTTTTACGTAGTCTCCCTGCACTGCATAGGCGGCCATGAGGACGACCGCCACCCACACCGCCAGTAGCAGAGCCCACCGTGGGAGCAGCGCAGCCAAGACCAAGGAGAGCAGCACTCCAAGGAACGTCCCCAGCACGCGTTCAGCCGCGGCCCGCCAGGTCTCGTCCTGGAACGGTCGCAGCACCACCGTCAGCGTGAGAGCCACCCAGTAGCCGTGGGGTACCCCGAAGTGAATGACCAGAAAGAGAGAGATCCCCACCGCGACGGCCATCACCGACCCATGTGTCCAGGCGCGCACCGGTGGGACCGGCGCCAGCTGCGCCCGCCGCGGCGACCGTCCCAGCAGCGCCACCGCAAGGGCACCACCCAGGATCATGAACAATCCGACTCGCGCGGGTTCCAGTGGCAGCGGCACGGCGACGAAGACCGCCGCTGCGGACGGGATCCCGGCCAGCACTCGCGCATCGACCACGGTCGCCGGAACCACCAGCAGGCAGGTCAACGCCACGAAGGCGGCCGCCGGCAGCGCCGATCCCTGCAGTCCGGCGGCGACGACCCCGGTGAGTGCCGACGGCACACTCAGCGCACTCGCCTGCAACGGTTTCAGCCTCAATGCCGGCACCACCAACGACGAGAATCCCAGCCCAAGGCCCAGGGCAGCGGAAGCGCCCACGAAGACCAGCGCGAGGGCGAGCGGCACCAGCAACGCCGTGGACACCGTCAGCGCCAGCACCAGGGTTCGCCGCGGGATCACCCACCCGGCGCTCAGGGCCACCATGGGCAAGACCTTAGCCGGGACAGGCCCGCCCACCGGCCTGGCTCACCAGCCGCCGCCACCACCGCCGCCGAAACCGCCGCCGCCGCTGAAGCCCGACCCCCCGCTCGATGCAGCGGTGGCGGCCTGCATCGAGGAGGACATCTGGCTGGCCAGGCGATCCAGGGAGTTCGCGAAATCGGGGCCCAGCGTGGAGCCGTAGACGTAGCCGTGGTACCACGAGGTGGTGGGCGTGTATCGACCCTGCGCGGCAAGTTCGGCGAAGATCTTCGTCCAGCGCTCCGCGACCCCGAAGACGATGGCGTAGGGCAGGTAACGCGAGAAGACGTCAATGCCCTCTTCGAAGCGGATCTGGTCGGCCTCGGCCGTGGTGAGGTAGAGCTCGAAGCCCTTGGTCTGCGCGAGCATCGCCGATCCGGTTGCCGTCCGCGAACCGAAGCGGTTGTTGGCCACCAGCACGCCAGCTCCGACGATCACGAGAGAGAGTCCCAGCAACCCGAAGCCGACTAGGCCGAGCAGCAGGCCAAGCCCCACTCCGAGTGCGGCGAGCGCGATGCCGCCCGCCACGGCCAGCCCCCGCACCAGAGCAGGGCTCCGGGTGAACCAGTGCAACTCGCCGGTCACGCGGTCATAGAGGCGTTCACGGGTACCCGTCAACACAGTCGAGTAGGACTTGTTCTTCAGGTCGTCCATGGTGACCTCGCTGCCCTGGGCGAACAGGCTGGAGAGCAGGTGCGCTTCGTAAGAGGCGAGCTTGTCGGTGCCCTGCAGACGCACGAAGTTCCAGTCCTTCTTACCTTCCTGATCGATTCGCAGATGACCTCGCACTGCGAGGTCGATCAGAGTCGCCGTAATGTCAACGTTGTTGGCGGTCGAGTCGGTCAGCACTCCCAGCTCGCCCGGACGAGCGCCCCGAGGGGGGGTGAACGCGACGGCGACGGGGGCGTCGATGACGCCGCGCCCGACGTTGACCGGCTGGCCGTGGGTGGGAATCACACCGGGTGTCATTCCCAGATAGACCTCGTCGCGGGCCCCGCGTCGAGTACGCCGGAGCAGTGCGGCCAGCCCGAGGACGCTGAGAGCGGCGGTGAGCCCGCCGGTCAGCGGGGTCACCGGGAACATGTTGCCGATGTGGTACCGCTTCTCGAACCGCGCTTCGGCACCGGTGAACGTCCCGGCGGGGAAGCCAGCCACCACCTGAAGGGGCGTTCCGGGAGACAGGTAGGGCTCGGCGAAGTGCGCGGTCATGCCGTCCTGATCGGCCTCGTCGCAGGGGGTGCCGTACCCTTCGCCGGTCCAGCAGGCAACCCGGCTCACGTCCACTGGCCCGGTGACCGTCACCGCAACCTCGTTCAGCGGCACCTCCCAGGCGTCCCCGACCGCATTCCAGTTGAACTCGTCCAAACCTGAGATCGGCTGGTTCGGCGCGATGAGGCCCCGAATGGTGTAGTTGATCGTGTAGTGCTGCACGCCGGTGAAGGTCCGGTTCTCGTTGCCGATGCGGATCAGCAGGTTGCCGTCCTGCTCTTTCTCGAGAACCTCGGCGTTGGCACCAGTCGAGCTGCTGACCGCGCCGACGGTCACGTCGAGCATCCGCCAACGGTCGGGGTCGTCGGCAACCCGCTGCCGCAGCGGCAAAGTCACATACGGGCCGTGACCAGGATCATCGCTGAAGTCGAAGTCCAGGTCGATGCGCACCGCTGTGGTGCCGCCGGCGTCCACCGTCGCGCCCACCTCGTAGGCAGTGATCTGCCAGGAGGACGGCGTGTCGTCCTCGGCCACCGCGACGGTGGCAGCAAGAAGGCCAAGCAGGGCTACGAGGCCCAGCACCAGCGACGCCAGAATCCGTTTCACACCGTGAGGCTACAAGCCCTGCCGGTCACGCGGCACCCCCGGCCGACACCGCCCACTATCCTGAGGCCACCTGGCGAGAGGAGCGGACGGTGGACGGACAAGCCGTTTCGGCTGAACTCCTGGCGGTCATCGTCGCGATGGTCGACGACCAGCCGTGCGTCCTGACCCTCGGCGAATCGCCACGGCTGCCGGCCGGTCCGCTGATGCCCGGCCACCGCTCCCTGCAGGCAGCCACCCGTGCCTGGGTGGAGGAACAGACCGGACGCCGACTCGGCTACCTGGAGCAGCTCTACACCTTCGTCGACCTCGACGCCGCCCACGCGACCCAGCGCAGCCTGTCGGTGTCCTATCTGGGCCTCACCACTCCGACGTCCGACACCGGTATCGGCGGCTGGCGCGCCTGGTACGACCTGATGCCATGGGAGGACACCCGTCCCGGGACCGACCTGCTCAAGGCTTCGATCGAGCCCGCCATCCTGACCTGGGCGGAATCGGACCCGCTCCTGGCCGCCGAACGGCGGCAGCGATGCGCGATCACGTTCGGCCTGGCGGGGCAACCGTGGCAGACCGATCTGGCCCTACAGCGCTACGAATTGCTCTACGAGGTGGGCCTGGTGCCGGAATCTCCGGATGCTTGGCGACTGCCAGACGCCGCACTGGTGCCAGGAGATCGCATGGTGGGTGATCACCGGCGGGTGCTGGCAACCGGTGTGGCACGGCTCAGGGCGAAGATCCAGTATCGCCCGGTGGTGTTCGAGCTGATGGCCGAGGAGTTCACTCTGCGCCAACTGCAGGACTGCCTGGAGGCGCTGGCGGGGCAGGCTGTCCACACCCAGAACTTCCGCCGCCTGGTCGAGCAACAGGCCCTCGTCGAAGAGACCGGCGCGATGGACGCCTCCACCGGCGGCCGTCCGGCGAGGCTGTACCGGTTCCGCCGCGAGATCCTTCAGCAGCGGCATGCTGCGGGCACCAAGCTCCCCACCATCCGCGGCCGCTGAGCGTTCCGTCGCGCACTGCGGGCCGAGTCACCTCGACGACCTGGCCGAGTCGAACCGTCAGCTTGCGTTGCCTTATGCTCAGATGTAGCATTGCTTTTGCTCAGATATAGCAAAAGCGATCCGGCGGCCCGCCGGAGCTGGGAGATCCGATGACCGCCGCCCCGATTTCCGCCGAGGCTCTCTACCAGAAGGTGAAGCACGTCATCCCTTCCGTCGAGTGGGCCACCATGGCCGACGACGTGAACGCCATCATGCGCCTCAAGGCTGAGCGCAACGCCGTCATCCTGGCCCACAACTACATGACGCCCGAGATCTTCCATGGGGTCTCCGATATCGTCGGCGACTCGCTGGCGCTGGCCCGGGTGGCTACCAGCGTCGAGGCGGATGTGATCGTGCTCGCCGGGGTCCACTTCATGGCCGAGACCGCCAAGCTGCTCAACCCGTCCAAGACCGTCCTGATCCCCGACCTGCGCTCTGGGTGTTCCCTCGCCGAGTCGATCACCCCGGCGGACGTCCGAGAACTCCGGCGACTTCATCCCGGGGTCCCGGTGGTGACCTACGTGAACACCTCGGCCGCGGTGAAGGCCGAGTCGGACATCTGCTGCACCTCGGGCAACGCCGTGGCTGTGATCGAGAGCCTCGGGGTTGCGGAGGTCATCATGATCCCCGACCAGTACCTGGCCGCGAACATCGCCCGTCAGACCGGCGTCAAGGTCATCACCCACCCCGGTGCCTGCGAGGTGCACGAGCGGTTCACTCCGACCGACATCCACCAGATCCGTGTCGACCACCCCGGGGTCACCGTGCTCGCCCACCCCGAATGCCCACCCGAGGTGGTGGACGTCGCCGACTTCGCCGGCTCGACCGCCCAGATGCTGAGCTTCGTCGCCAGGGAACGCCCCCCGCGGGTGGCGCTGATCACCGAATGCTCGATGAGCGACAACGTGGCGCAGGAATTCCCCGAACTGGAATTCGTGCGACCGTGCAACCTCTGCCCACACATGAAGCGCAACACCCTGGCCAAGATCCGCCACAGCCTTGAGACGATGACGCACCAGGTGACCATCGACGCGGACGTGGCCGACCGGGCCCGCGCGGCCGTTGATCGGATGCTCGCCGTCGGGACGGTACGGCGATGACAACCAGGCACCGCATCGAGGCCAACGGTCCGATCATCGTGGGTGCCGGCCTGGCCGGGCTCACCGCGGCCATCGAGCTGTCACCGCTGCCGTGCGTGGTGCTGAGCGCTGGAGAGGTCAGCACCGGGACCTCGACCGGTTGGGCCCAGGGCGGCCTCGCTGCCGCGGTGGGTGCCGACGATGAGCCCACCTTGCACGCGGCCGACACGCTGGCAGCTGGCGCAGGGTTGTGCGATCCGGAGGTGGTCGACGCCATCACGGCGGCAGCCCCGGACGCCATCGCCTGGCTCGCCGACCAGGGTGCCAGGTTCGACCGCAGCCCCGACGGCACGTTGCGACTCGGTCTTGAAGGTGCCCACAGCCGACGGCGGATCGTCCATGCCCGGGGCGACGGGACGGGCGCCGAACTGCTGCGGACCGTCGTGGATCGGGCACGCGAATTGCCCTCGGTGTCGTTGTGGGACTACTCCCCCGCCCAGGAGGTGCTGGTCGCCGACGGCCGCGTCCGGGGAGTTCTGGTGGCGACCCCCGCCGGTCCGGTCGAGCTGCTGAGCGAGGTCGTGATCCTGGCGACCGGCGGCATCGGCGGCCTGTTCAGCCACACCACCAACCCGCTCGGATCCCGGGGCCAGGGTCT
Source organism: Propionicimonas sp. (assembly GCA_049688555.1). Taxonomy (GTDB): domain Bacteria; phylum Actinomycetota; class Actinomycetes; order Propionibacteriales; family Propionibacteriaceae; genus Propionicimonas. The sequence continues at coordinate 4,782 of JBAVKY010000099.1, read as the reverse complement.
GGCCCTAGCCTTCAGGGCCGGTGCGCGACTGCGTGACGTCGAGATGGTTCAGTTCCATCCCACAGCGCTGGACGTGTCAGTGGACCCGATGCCATTGGTCAGCGAGGCGGTGCGCGGCGAAGGCGCGATCCTCGTCAACGAGAACGGGGAATGGGTCCTGAAGAACCCCCTGGCGGCCCGAGATGTGGTCTCCCGCGCCGAGTGGGCGCAGTTGCAGGCGGGGCACCGGGTCTTCCTTGACGCACGCACCGACCCCGGGCCGAAGTTCGCCGAGCTGTTCCCGTCCATTCATGCCACGGCGCTGAAGGCAGGGCTGGATCCCGAACGTGACCTGCTTCCGGTCCGGCCCGCGGCGCACTATCACATGGGTGGAGTGCTGGTGGACACCCACGGGCAAGCCACGCTGCCGGGACTCTTCGCGGCTGGCGAGGTGGCCTCCACCGGGTTGCACGGGGCAAACCGGCTGGCCAGCAATTCGTTGCTGGAAGCGGTCGTGTGCGGACGTGAGGTCGCCCGGCACTTGCGGGAGACGCTCGCGGCCACCTCCGCTCAGGCACCCGTCCGACCGGCTGCGACGGAAGCCTCCTGGTCTCCGCCCGCACCGGATCCGGTGGTTGCCGCCGTCCGGCAGATCGTCAGCCGAGCAGGCGGCGTCCTGCGAACCGGCACCGACATGGGGAACGCCATGAGCGAGCTTGAGGCGTTCCGTGATCACGATGCCGGGCTGGTGGGTCTGTTGTTGTTGACCTCCGCGCTGCGGCGTACTGAATCGCGGGGTGGCCACACTCGACTTGACTTCCCCGCCACCGAACCGGTGCCGCAGCACATCGAGATTGACACCGACTCACTGGCGCTGGCGGCCGTCCGATGAGGCAACTGCCGCAATTGGTCATCGAACCGCTGGTCAGGGCCGCGCTGCTGGAGGATCTCGGCAGGGCCGGGGACCTCACCACGGACGCGATCATCGATCCAGACGCCACCGCCGAGGTCGCCCTGGTGTCCCGCGATCCCGGAGTCGTTGCCGGGCTGGCCTGCGCGGAACTTGCCTGGCGGCTGGTGGACTCTCGGATCACCATGGTCACCGAAATCCCGGACGGCTCCCGGGTGGCACCTGGCTCCGTGATCGCCCGGGTCGGCGGGCCTGCCCGTGGCCTGCTCACGGGCGAGCGGGTCGCGCTCAACTTCCTGGGACACCTTTCCGGGGTGGCCACTGGAACCGCCACCATCGCCGACGCCATCGCGCATACCAGAGCCAGGGTTGCCGACACCCGCAAGACCATTCCGGGGCTCCGCTCTCTGCAGAAGTATGCGGTAGCGGCCGGTGGTGGTTCGAACCACCGCTTCGGCCTCGACGACGCCGTCCTGATCAAGGACAACCACATCGCGGTGGCGGGCAGCGTGACCGAGGCGGTCACCCGGGTCCGCCGGACGGTTGGCCATCTCGTCAAGGTCGAGGTGGAGGTGGACGGGCTCGATCAACTGCGGGAACTGCTCGCCATCGGCGCCGACGCGGTGCTGTTGGACAACATGACTCCCGACCTCCTTGCCGAGGCGGTGCGGCTAATCGATCGCCGCATGATCACAGAAGCCTCCGGACGGATCACTCCGCTGACGGCCGTCCCCATCGCCGAGGCGGGGGTGGACCTGATCTCGGTGGGCTGGCTGACCCACTCGGCGCGGGTCCTCGACATCGGTCTGGACCACGTGCACTGAGTGTTCGTGGACGACCGGTGAGGGGTGCCGGCCGAGGGCTGCCGCCAAGGGTTGTCCGCTGTGGTCATCCGATCGTCTCAGGAGGCCAGGGGAAGCACCACGCGGATGCGGGTTCCGGCTTCACCGGCCGAAGACATCACCAGGTGGCCGCCAGCAGCCTCGGCCGCTGCCGCAGCGATCTCCAGCCCCACCCCGCTTGAACCCACGGGTCGCTGCTGGCCTTCCGTCGTCGGTGACAATCCCTGACCTTCGTCCGCGACGCAGAGCACGACCTGATCGTCGACCCGCGCTACCGAAACGCTGAACCCCACGCCCTCGTCGGTATGCGCAAAGACGTTGTCGATCAGCACGTCGATCACATCGGTGAGCCGCAGCGCGCTGAGGCCCACCGGGAGGGGCTGCTCGGGCACGTCGAGGGTCAGGGCGCGCCCCTGATCCTCGGCGAGCGGCGCCCAGTAGGCGATCCGAGCGGCGACCACTGCAGCGGCGTTCGCGCCCGACGGCAGATCCTCACGCAGGGGGCGGCGGGCCTCAGCGACCACCCCGTCGATGCCCGCCTGCAGTTCGAGCAGGGTCCTCCGCATCCGGTCCGCGGCGGCGGGATCGGACAAACCGTCAACCTCCAGCCGCAGGGCTGTGGTGGGGGTTCGCAACCGGTGCGCCAGCTTCCCGACAGCCTCCCGCTCCGCGATCAGCAGCTGGTCGATTCGTTCCGCAAGTCCGTTGAGCGCCCTCGCCAATTCCACGGTCTCGGGAGTACCCGCGTCGGGAGCCCGGGCGGCGATGTCACCCTCCCGAAGCCGATGGGCCACTGCGGCCACGGCCTGAAGCGGGGCGGTCAGCCGACGGGCCGCACGACCGGCCAGCCAGACCGCCACGATGCACAGCGCCAGGCCAACCATGACAATGCTGGCCCACGCCAGCGGAACGCCCTGCCGCAATTGCTCATCGCCAACTGCCACGCGCACTACCGACACGCCACCGTTGGCCAGGACGGGCACGTACACCCGGCCGCCAGCCGCATCCCGCACGGAGAAGGCTTCTCCCTGGCGGGCGCGAGCCAGCTCATGATCGTCGGCGGAGTCTGGCCATGCCGCGCCCAGCGTCTGACCGTCGGCCAGCCGGACGCTGACCGTCCCCGGGAATCGCTGGGCCGAAGCCGTCACCGCCTCGGCCAGCTCAAGCTCGTTGGGCATCCCAGAAACCAGGATGGCGATGGTGTCGGCGCGCTGGCTGGCCGCTGTCATGCCGCGATCCTCGGCGAGAGTACTCACCAGCAGCAGCAACGGCACCACGAACGAGACCACGATCGCCGTGCTCACCAGTGCCACCAGCGCCGTCAGCTGCCCACGCATGTCAGCCGTTCACATCAGGAGCCCGGAGCAACACCCCGACCCCGCGGACGGTGTGGAGGTAGCGGGGCCTGGCAGCCGACTCTCCCAGCTTGCGCCGCAGCCAGCTCAGGTGGACGTCGACCGTCCGGTCTGCAGCCCCGTACGGCTGCTGCCAGACCTCCGCGAGTAGCTCCCGCCGGGTGACCACGTCGCCAGCCCGCACTGCCAGTGCCCAGAGCAGGTCGAATTCCTTGCGGGACAGCTCCACCGGCGTCCCAGCGAGAAGGACTTGCCGCGTCCTGGCATCGATCTGAAGAGCGCCGATTCGCAGGGGGCCGGCCGTCGAGCCACCGCGTTCGCTGCGCCGCAGCACCGCCTTGATGCGAGCCTCAATCTGGTCGGCGCCGAACGGCTTGACGACATAGTCGTCCGCGCCGGCGTTGAGCACCTGAACGATCAGTGCATCGTCGTCCTGGGCGGTGATGACGATCACCGGAACCGCGCTGGCACCCTGGATCATCTGCAGTAGCCGCAATCCGTCGATGTCAGGCAGGCCGAGGTCAAGCAGGACAACGGACGGCTCGGTGTCGACCAACTGCGCCAGGCCCTCCATGCCGGTGCCGCACCAGGCCACCGCATTCCCTCGGTCCGTCAACGCCTCGGTCAGGGATCGACCAATGGCTGGGTCATCCTCGATGATCAGGATGATGGGCATGGGATGACCGTACCCCCGGCTGGTCTCGCCGCGACCCACGCCACACAGCCGGCGCGCCCGGGCAGCCCTGCCATCATGGACTCGTGAAGCGCCGCAGGGTACCGCTGGTGGCGGCAGTCTGGCTGCTGACGGTGGCCCTGGCGTCCACGGCTATCTGGTGGAGCATCTCCACTGCCGGAACGGGGGTCGGTCGCGTCTCGAGCGTCTCGTTCACCCGGGTGACCACCCCGCCCACAGCTCCGAGCGACGGCGCGGCGACCGTCTGGTCGGGACCCGGGGGGCGGGTTGCGGCCCAATGCCAGGACGGCCAGTTATCGCTGCGCAGCGCAGTGCCCGACGTCGGGTTTTCAGCCGAGGTCATCGAGCAGAGCCCGACCCGTGCTGTCATCGAGTTCGAACGCACCGAGGACGTCGCCCAGCATCACATCGAGATCAGTTGCGGGACCGCAGGGGTGCTCTTCCGCCCAACCTGAGCGGGGCACCTGCCCTTAACAAAGGCTTGCCAGGGCCTTGACCTTTCCTTGATGCGGCTTTCCCTACGTTTGTGACATGAATATGTCGATCCCGCTCGACAGCGGCCTTCTCAGCAGCATCGCCGGCTTGCCGCTGCACCCGCTCGTCGTCCACGTGGCCGTCATCGTGCTGCCACTGGCCGCGTTGGCACTGGTGGCGCTCGTCGTCTGGCAGCGTCTCGCGCTGCGCTACGCCTCGTTGACCCTGGCGGGACTCGCGGTCGGCACGCTGGCGGCCTTCGTCGCGAAGGAGTCGGGTGAGGAGTTGGCGCAGCAGGTGGGGGAACCCGCCCAGCACGCCGCGTACGGGGATGTCCTGCCACTGGTGGCGACAGTGCTCCTGCTGCTCGCCCTCGTGTGGTTCGCCCTGCAGCGCCGCGATGCGAAGGCCTCTGCCAGGCGGTCGTTGCCGACACGGATGGCGGGGATCCTGGCGAGCCTGGCGGCTTTGGCGACCGTCGGGCTGACCGTCCTGGTTGGCCATAGCGGTGCCGTGGCGGTCTGGGGC
>JBAVKY010000098.1:0-1523 GCA_049688555.1 Propionicimonas sp. | reverse complement strand
CGTGCCGGCGAGGTGCGGGGCCTGCGGCTCGCGGACGTCGACATGGGGCTGCGCCGGGTCCGGGTTGTCGGCAAGGGCGGCCGGGAGCGGGTCGTGCCGGTGGACCCCGCGTTCTTCGCCGAAGTCGCCGCCTACCTGCGCGTCGAGCGCCCGCGCGGCTGCGCCGCACCGGAATGCTTCGTCGTCCTTCGCGGTCCGACCGCGGGGCGGGCGATGACCGAGGCGGGCATGCGCCGGGTGTTCCGCACCCAGCGCGGCAGTCCCGGCGCCGGACGGGTCCGGCCGCACCGGCTGCGCCACACCTACGGCACCGGGCTCGCAGACGCCGGGATAGACCTGCTGGTGCTGCGCGACCTGATGGGGCACGCCTCGCCGGAGACCACCGCGGGCTACATCCATCTCTCCGCGGCGAGCCTGGCCCGGGAGTACGCGGCGGCGCGCAAGGTGATGGTCCCTTGAGCGCGACCCTCTCGGTGGCCGGCTTCAACGCTGACGACGGCCTGGCGGAGCCGCTGATGGCCGCCTACTCGGCGTACTGCTCGGCGCTGCTCCGCGGCCCGGACGCCGTCGAGCTGCGGCTGCGCACGGCTACCAGGTTCCTGGCCGCCCACCCCGACCCGGCGGTGTGGATGACCCGCCCGATCGACGCCCGGCTGGCTGACCTGCGCAGGTCCGGGGCGTGGCCGCTGCTGTGCTTCGCCGCGGTCACCGGACGGCTGCGGATGGACGCCGACCTGCTGGCCGAGAAGAACCTCGGAGGCCTCGGCCGCGCCGTCGAGGAGGAGCACCCCGCCGACTTCGCCTCGCTGCGGGAAGCGGCGGGCAGGCTGGGGTGGAGCCCGCGGTTCACCGAACAGGCGGTGCGCCAGGGAGTCGTCGCCGCGGTCGCGTTCACCGGCCGGCCGCCCCGCGCTCTCACAGCGGCGGACATAGACGAGCTCGACGCCGCCTTCGAGGCGAGCCCCCATATCGGCGCCGGGGAGCGCTACCACCACCACAAACGCTCCCGCGCCGTCCGCCGGCTGATCTACGAGGCCGGCATATGCGACACCCCAGCGCCCGGCGGCCGAGTGGCGACCAGCGACTGCGCCAAGATCGAGGCCGCCGTCGCCGCGCCCGAGATCCGCCGGACCATGACCGCCTACGTGCGTACGCGCGCCCCGCAGTTGCGTCCCGGCACGATCACCGGCATAGCGAACGACCTGGCATCCTTCGGCGAGTTCCTCGCCGAGCGCCACCCTGACATCGATGGCCTCACCGGCCTGACGCGCACCCACGTCGAGGAGTACCTCACCTACGCCAGCGATCGCCCCTACCGCGGGCACCTCAGCGGCAGCGGCCGCACCGTCGGACCGGCCGCCAGCGGACACGCGGTCACCACCCTGCGCTGCTTCCTGGACGACATCGCCGCGTGGGGCTGGTCGCAGGCCCCCGCGCGCCGGGTGGTGTTCGCCTCCGACATCCCCCGCACACCCAAGCTGCTGCCCCGGGCCCTGCCGACGGATGTCGACACTGCCCTGATG
>JBAVKY010000097.1:0-2576 GCA_049688555.1 Propionicimonas sp. | reverse complement strand
TGCCCACGGTCAGCTCGAAGCCCTCGCGGCGCATCATCTCCACGAGCACCGCCAGCTGCAGCTCGCCGCGGCCCTGCACCTCCCAGGTGTCGGGACGCTCAGTCGGCAGCACCCGCAGCGACACGTTGCCGACCAGTTCGGTGTCCAGGCGGTTCTTGACCAGGCGCGCGGTCAGCAGCCTGCCCACCCGACCCGCGAGCGGGGAGGTGTTGATACCGATCGTCATCGAGATCGACGGCTCGTCCACGTGGATCAGGGGGAGCGGGCGAGGATCGTTGGGGTCCGCCAGGGTCTCACCGATGGTGATCTCTGGGATCCCGGCGATGGCCACGATGTCCCCGGGTCCTGCCTCGTCACACGGCACCCGTTCGAGTGCCTGGGTGATCAGCAGTTCCGACAGCCGGACGCTGCTGATGCTTCCGTCCGCGCGGCACCAGGCCACCGTCTGACCTCGCTTCATGGTGCCCTCGACGATCCGGCACAGCGCAAGTCGGCCGAGGTACGGGGACGCGTCGAGGTTGGTCACGTGCGCCTGCAGCGGCGCCCCCTCGGTGTACACCGGTGCCGGGATGGTCTCTGCGATGAGGGTGAACAGCGGTTGCAGGTTCGGCGAATCCGGCATGCTGGCGTCAGCGGGCTGGGTCATGGACGCCCGCCCTGCCTTGGCCGCGCAGTAGATGATCGGGAAGTCGAGATGATGGGCCTCGTCGTCCTCGAGCAGGTCGAGGAACAGGGCATAAACCTCGTCGACGACCTCGGTGATCCGGGCATCGGAACGGTCCACCTTGTTGATCACCACGATGATCGGCAGGTTCTTGGCCAGCGCCTTGCGCAGCACGAACCGGGTCTGGGGCAGCGGACCCTCTGACGCGTCCACCAGCAGCAGCACGCCGTCGACCATCTCGAGGCCGCGCTCGACCTCGCCGCCGAAGTCGGCGTGGCCGGGGGTGTCGATGATGTTGATGGTCATCGTCGAGCCATCGGCTTGCACGTGGTCCACGGCCGTGTTCTTGGCGAGGATCGTGATGCCTTTTTCCCGCTCCAGGTCCATCGAGTCCATGACCCGGGTGTTCACGTCCTGGTTCTCGCGGAAGGCGCCGGACTGCCAGAGCATGGCGTCCACCAAGGTGGTCTTGCCGTGGTCGACGTGGGCGATGATCGCGACATTGCGCAGGTCAGCGCGTACAGCCATGAAGGGACTCCGGATCGGTAGGCAACCTACGAGAGTCTACCGGGGGAGCCGGGGTCCCTTCGCCGACGTCAATCCGCCGCCGGCTTTGGTTCAGTGCCGGTCGTCGGGGTCGCGGGGGGCGTGCCCAGTTTCCATCGCTTCCAGCATGTCCGGACGGATCGGCGCATGCGTGAAGAGCCTGGAGTGCTTGTAGGAGTAGCTGAAATAGATCACGAACCCGAGCACCAGCCAGATCACGAACCGCAGCCAGGTCTCGACCGAGAGATTCAGCATCAAGTAGCCGCAGATCACCGCCGAAATGATCGGCAGCCACGGCGACAGCGGCACCTTGAAGGCCCGCGGCAGGTCGGGACGCTTGCGGCGCAGCACGATGATGCCGATCGAGACCATCACGAACGCCGACAAGGTGCCGATGTTGACCATCTCTTCGAGCATGCCCACCGGGGTCAACCCAGCGGCCAGCGCCACGCAGACGGTCACGATCGCGGTGATCAGCCAGGGGGTTCGGAACGTGGGATGCACCTTCGCGAGGTTCATCGGCAGCAACGCGTCGCGGCACATCGCGAAGATCAGCCGGGTGGCGCCGATCATCAGGGTCAGCACCACGGTGGTGAGCCCGGCCACCGCGCCCGCGGCGATCAGGGTCGCCATCCACTGCTGCCCGTGGTGGGCGAACGCGTTGGCCAGGGCGGCCTTGGGATCCAGTTGGTCGTAGGGCACCATCCCGGTCACCACCAGCGCGACCGCGCAATAAAGGATCGTGCAGATCGTCAGCGAGGCGATGATGCCGATCGGCAGGTCACGTTGCGGGTTCTTGGTTTCTTCCGCGGTGGTGGCCACCACGTCGAACCCGATGTACGCGAAGAACACCAGCGCGGCACCCGCGAAGATGCCGCCGATGCCGAAGGTTGAGGGCTGCATGCCGAAGAACAGCTGGATCAGCGGCTGGGTGAGCCCGGTGGTGGTTTCGGTGGCGCCGGCCGGCGGCACGAACGGGGAGTAGTTCGCTGGGTTGATGAACATCAGGCCCGCGAAGATCACGAACAGAACGATGAACAGCTTCACCCCGACCAGGACCATGTTCACCCGCATGGACTCCTGGATGCCGACCGTGACCAGCACCCCGAGCACCAGCACCAGCGCGACGGCCGGCAGGTCGATCACGCCGCCATAGCTGATCGCCGGGGGGAGTGCGACGCCGAACTTCTCGAGCAAGACGCCGAGATAGGCACTCCAGCCCTGGGCCACCACGCTCGCGCCCAGGAACATTTCCAGGATCAGGTCCCAGCCGATGATCCAGGCGAACAACTCGCCCAGCGACGAGTACGAGAAGGTGTAGGCCGAACCGGAGACCGGGACGGTCGAGGCGAACTCCGCGTAGCAC
>JBAVKY010000096.1:0-1700 GCA_049688555.1 Propionicimonas sp. | reverse complement strand
GCATCGGCTTCGGCGGCCTGCAGTCGTACCCTGAGCTGATCGGCCTCACGTTGGATCGCTGCCAGGCTGCTCGACGTGCGTTCGAGCGCTTGACTGGCCTCATCCCGGAGGCGCGCCGTCGTAGACGATTGGGCGTTAAGCAGTTGAATCGTATCGTCGATGTCCAGCGTCTCGCCGACGGCATTTCCTGCTTCTACTGGATCAAGCGATTGATGACACGTCGGGCACGCGTGGTCGCTCAGATGGCTGGCGTGGACTTCAGCGCCTAGCCTCTGCAGAGTTCGCAGGTCGGCATGACGAGCTCGCTCCTCCGCCAGTGCCGCGACACGTCGTTCGAGCGAAGCGAGCTGCGATTCGCCGAGCTCCATGTCGCTCTCCAATAGGAATGCAGCCGCTTGAGCGTCCTGAAGCTCCCCGCGAAGTAGGTGAACCACCTCTTGGCCTGCGGCGCTCACCGCTTCTTGGCCTTGGGGGCGGGCTGCTGTCAGGGTTGTTAGCTCTTCGCCCAGTCCGGAAAGGACGACTGGAGCGTCGACCCACTCCCCCTCTCGCAGCAACTCGAGGGCAGCATCTGCCACCGAAGTCGGGGATCTGACCTCGCGGTTCGAGGCTCCCGCGGGCTGATCTGGAATTCCAACTATCCGTCCTCCGACTATGGAAGCTGTTGAGCGGATAGAACGAGTGAGACCATCCCACTCCGAGCGGTGGCGGGTAATCGCTGCCTCGAGTGTCTCACGCTCGAGGCGCGCTGCCGGGCCCTTCAGCGCCAACAAGAACTCAACAGCGCGCTTAGAAGGTTCACGAATTTGGAATCGTTCCACCTTGCGCGCAGCGGCGGAGCCCCACGATTGTTGATCGACTAGCAGGAAGGGAAACACGGCGTCCGGATACAAGAGGGTGGAGTCGCCGTTGAACTTGGCGACCGTCGGTAGCTCCCACCTCAAGAATTTGGTCAGTTCGGCGTGGAAGCCGCTCTCGCGAGTTGCGCTTCCGGGCGCGTGTAGGAACATCGGCAATCCGTCGGGTAGAACGCGTTGCGTAATGACTGGTTGGCGCCACACGTCGACTAGATCGCGCGCGATTGAGCTGTGCACGACGTATCGCCTGACAGTAAGCACCTCGTCGTCCTCTTTGCGTAGCTCGACTGCCACCCAGCTCTCACGTACGGGGTACGTGATCTCTTCGCCCTCGCCGGACCTTTCGCCGACCTCCGTCGTGAGGACGCTGCCCACTGGTGCGCTGGCGCGAGCAGAAAGCATCCGCTCCATTCCGAGTCCATAGATCAGTGCTTGGACGAACTGAGTCTTGCCACGTGCGTTGCCTGCCCTGATGACGTTGAAGCCTGGCACCAGGCTCACGCTTGCTCCGAAGTCGACTCCATCCGCAGAGACGTGAATCCTGACGCCAGAAATATGGACGCTCACGGTCGGTCCCTTCCGAGTCTGCGATCTATGGAACCGTCGCTTAGCGGTGCCAGCGTCTCCAGGAAGCCCTTCTCGATGCTTAGAAGCGAGGGCGTCTCATCTATGGCAGTGGCCAAGAGTCTTCCCTTGTCCGTGAGCTTGAGTCGCTGTCGATTCGACCCTGCCGTCTGAATGAGACCGTCTGCGAGTGCCAGTCGGATGGTCAGGTCCAGATCCGGGTCCATCCGAACTGTCGAGGTTGAGATGAACCGGCGCCCCGCCCACCACCGCTGGAGC
>JBAVKY010000095.1:0-8965 GCA_049688555.1 Propionicimonas sp. | reverse complement strand
GAGAAGGAATTGCGCGAACTCAACTGGGCGGAGTTCCCCGTCCCCCCCGAGCGGATCAGCGACATCCTGATCACCCACGCCCACATGGACCACGTGGGCTACCTGCCAGTCCTGGTGCGGCAAGGCTTCGCCGGCACGGTCTGGGCAACCCCGGCCACCATCCGGCTCTCCGAGATCGTGTTGCGCGACGCGGGCTTCCTCAACGAACGTGACGCCGAGTACGCCAACACCCGCGGCTACTCCAAGCACACCCCCGCGCTGCCGCTCTACGACAGCGCGGACGTCGAACGGACGCTGCCGTTGTTCGCCCCCATCGAGTACGAGACCGACCTCGACCTGGGCGACGACATCGTGGCGCGCTATGTCCGGGCCGGGCACATTCTGGGCTCGGCCAGCATTCACCTGCGGATCGGAGAGCGGCAGATCCTGTTCTCCGGAGACGTCGGACGCCACGACCACCCCGTCCTGCGCGCCCGGGACATCCCGCCCGGCGCCACGACCGTCCTGGTCGAATCGACCTACGGCGACCGGGAGCACCCCGAACCTGAGGGTCCCGACCACGAGGCCCTCGCCGAGCTGATCCGCCGGACGGTGAAGCGCGGCGGCTCAGTGCTGGTGCCGGCCTTCGCCGTCGACCGCACGGAGGTGGTGCTGAAGACCCTCACCGAGATGCAGGCGGACGGACGGATCCCGCAGGTGCCCGTCTTCGTGAACTCCCCGATGGCGCTGGCGGCGCTGGCCGTCTACCGCGACCCCGAGTTCCGCGACGAACTGCGGCCCGACCTCGATCCCGACCATTTCGTCGACCTGCCACACCTGCACGAGGTACGCACCACCGAAGAGTCGATGAAGCTCAACACGCCGAAGATGCCCTGCATCATCATCTCCTCCTCAGGCATGGCCACCGGCGGACGTGTGCTGCACCACCTCGAGCACATGCTGCCCGACCATCGGCATTCGGTGGTGTTGGTCGGCTACCAGGCCGTCGGCACCCGCGGGCGCTCGCTGGTCGAAGGTGTCGCGCAGCTGAAGATGCACGGCCGCTACGTGCCGGTGCGGGCTGAGGTGATGCAGGACAACGAGTTCTCGGTGCACGGCGACTGCTCGGACCTGCTTGACTGGATGGCTGCCCTCACCCCGGCACCGACGAACGTGTTCACAGTCCACGGCACCGCGGAGGCGTCCGCCACGTTCGGGCAGCGGATCAAGGAACGGCTTGGCTGCCTGAGCGTCGTGCCGACCCTGGGCGAGACCGTCCGGATCGATTGACCCGCGCCACCCGCCAACGCAGCTGCGCCCCGTGGCCGTCACCCAGGGGGAGACGAACCACGGGGCGCAGCGTCGAGGGTGTTAGTGACCAGCGACCTGCTCAGCGAGCAGTTCCACCACGTGCCGGTACGGCTTGCCGGTTGCCCGAGTCATGCCCAGCTCGCACGTCCGGTTGCAGCTGGCGTGGGCAGTGGCATCGAACCTTTCCACCTCAGCTGCCTCAGGACGAGTGGCGGCGTAGGTGAGCTCCGGGTGGAGCATGCCGCGATCGCCCGCGAAGGCACAGCACCCGGTGTCTATCGGCACGTTCACCTGGTTCGCCACCGCCTCGGCCACGGTCACCAGATCCGGGTTCAACCCCATGATCGTGGACGAACAGGTGGCATGGATGGTGACCGAATCCAGCTTCTGGTACTCCCCCAGCACCGGCAGGATGTGCTGGGCGACGAAGGCCACCGAATCGATCACCTCGACGTGCAGGTCGGGGTCGGTCTCGATCATGTGCTTGAAGCCCTCGGTGCAGGACGAGGCGTCGCAGACCACCGGGAGCCGTCCGTTGTCGGTGGCCTTGCGGATCACCGGGAGCACCTTCGCCTTCATGGCGTCGTAGCCGGCGGGGATCCCCTTGGACGACCACGGCGTGCCGCAGCACATCGACTCGATCTCCGGGGGCACCAGCAGCGTGATCCCGGCCTTCGCGCACAGCGCCTCGAAGTGCACCTGGACGCCCGGCCCTTCCAGCGGCCCGAACATCACGTTGACACACGCCGGCAGGTAGACCGCGGCGACCTCACCGCTCGGAGCCGGGCGCCGGCGCGGCGAGCCGCCCTTGGGCAACTCGGTCGAGAGTAGCGGGATGGTGTCCTCGCTCAGCAACGACCGGGCCACCTTGTTGGCCCCGATCACCAGCGGATCCAGCACGCCCGGCAGCGCGTCGACCACCGTCATGGCCGTGGACGCGATGGCGGTCGTCGCTTTCCAGTGCTTCGACGCCGTCGTCCAGACGGCCGCAGCGGTCTTGGGCACCATGCCGCGACGTAGCTTCTTCACCAGCAGGCCGGTGTTGATCAGCACCGGACAAGCCGTCCCGCACATCCCGTCCACCGCACAGGTATGCACGCCGTCGTACTCGTAGGCATCCTCCAGCCGGGCAGCCAACGCGGCGTCCCCGGCCAGTTCGGCGTTGGCGATCTCGCGACGGATCGCGATCCGCTGCCGCGGAGTCAGGGTGAGGTTGCGGGACGGACAGACCGGCTCGCAGTAGCCACATTCGACACAGCGGTCGACTTCCTCGTCGATGGACGGCGGCAGCTTGATGTGCTTCAGGTGCAGGTCGGGGTCATCGCTGATGACGACCCCCGGGTTCAGCAGGCCGGTGGGGTCGAACAGGCGCTTGACCTGGCGCATCACGTCGTAGAGCTCGTCACCGTACTGCCGGTGGACGAACGGCGCCATGACGCGTCCGGTGCCGTGTTCGGCCTTCAAGGAGCCCTTGTTGGCCAGCACCAGCTCGACCATCGCCTCGGTGAAGTCCACGTACCGCTTCATCTGCGATTCGGATTCGAACCGATCGGTCAGCATGAAGTGGATGTTGCCGTCCTTGGCGTGACCGAAGATCACCGAATCCTGGTAGGCGTACTCGTCGAACAGCACGGCCAACTCGGCGCAGGTGTCGGCCAGGGAGGCGACCGGAACCACGACATCTTCCAGCAGAGCGGTGGTCCCGCTCTTCCGGGCGCCTGCCACCGAGGTGTAGAGGCCCTTGCGGAGCTTCCACAATTCGGCGCGCACCTTCGCGTCCTCGCTGAGCACGACGGGACCGACCGGCAGTCCGTCCAAGGTCGGACGGGCGCCGACACTCAGGGCGTCGAGTTCCGCCCGCGAGATGGCCTGGTACTCCACCAGCAGAGCCGCCTGCTTGTCGACAGTGAGCGCCTTGATGGCTGCCGGGCTGTCCGGGAACGCCTGGCCGACGCGCAGCGAGGTTGCGTCCATCAGTTCCAGGGTGGCTGCCCCGGTGGCGACGAGTTCGGGCAGGGCCCGGTTGGCCGCGTAGAGGTCATCGAAGACCAGCAACGCCGAGTTCGCGAACGTCCGCAGCGGGATCGTCCGGAACGTCGCGGAGGCCACGAAGGCCAGGGTGCCCTCGCTGCCCACGATGAGGTGGGTGAGGATGTCGGCCGGAGTCGAGTAGTCGACCAGCGAGTTGATGCCGTAGCCCATGGTGTTCTTCATCGAGAACTGCTGGGCGATGGTGGCGACCGATGCCGGGTTGGAGATGACCCGCTCGCGCAGCTTGATCAGGCCCTCATAGAGCGCAGGCTCGAGCGTGCGAAGCTTCTCGTCCGCGTCCCGGGCCCCGGTGTCGATGATGGTGCCCGACGGCAGCACCGCGACGATCGATTCCAGAGTCTGGTAGCTGTTCTCCACCGTGCCGCAGGCCATCCCGGAGGAGTTGTTGGCCACCACCCCGCCGATCGTGCAGGCGGCTTCGCTGGCGGGATCCGGGCCGAACTTGCGTCCGTACGGGGCCAGGTGAGCGTTCAGCTTCTTGACCGTGATGCCCGGGCCGACGCGCACCCGCGCGCCGGAGTCGAGGACCTCGACGTCGGTGAAGTGCCGCCGGACGTCGGCGAGCACCTGATCGGTGCCACACTGCCCGGACAGGCTCGTCCCACCGGAGCGGAAAGTCAGGCCGACCCCTGCGGCGGAGGTAGCCCGCAGCAGGCTGGCCACCTCCTCGGCGCTCTTGGGGGCGACGATGGCGGTCGGCACCAGCAGGAAGTGCGAGGCATCGTGGGCGAGCGCACGCCGGTCGAGTTCGGCCATCCGGATCTGCTCCGGATCACCCACGCACCCGGCGAGCAGGGTGGTGAGAGACTCCTCGGTGAACACGCTCACTTCGCCCAGACCACCTCAGGCACCATCCAGGCCAACGGCCCGGCTTGGAGCACGACGAGGACGGTGAAGTACGCCAGCAGGGCGAGGCTCCACAGCACGACCTTGCGGAAGATGTCGCCTTCCTTGTTGACCATCGAGACCGCGGCGGCGGCGACCGCCAGGTTCTGCGGCGAGATCATCTTGCCCATCACACCGCCGGAGGAGTTCGACGAGGCCATCAGCACCGGGCTGAGGCCGGCCGACTCGGCGGCGGTCACTTGCAGCAGTCCGAACAGCGAGTTCGCCGAGGTGTCCGAGCCGGTGATGGCGACGCCGACCCAGCCGATCAGTGGTGACATCACCGCGAACAGCGCGCCGACCGAGGCCAGGGCGTTGCCGAGGCTTGCGGTCTGGCCGGAGAGGTTCATGACGTAGGCCAGGGCCAGCACCGAGAGCACGGTGACGATGGTGAACTTCAGTTGCTTCAGGGTCGCGCCGTAGGCCCGGACTGCATCGATGGGGCGGATCTTGTAGACGATCGCGGTGATGATGCCCGACAGCAGCAGCAGGGTGCCGGTCGCGCGCAGGTGATCGAGGGTGAAGATCGTGGTGGTCACCGGGTTGCCGGCAGCGTTCACGATCATCGAGGACGCCTTGCCGTCCGGCCCGAGGAAAGCCAGCCCCGGCCAGGGGAACTTGATCTGGCCGATGCCGAGCAGCCAGGCCTTGACCACGGGGATCTGGCTGATCGAGAAGACGATCACGATGATGGCGTACGGGGCGATGGCGCCCCAGATGCGCGCGCCACCGGTGGCGGTGATGGCCGGGTAGTGGGCGAGCTTGCCGCTGGTGACGACGTGCTCCTCGTCCTCGCCGATCTTGGCCGAGTGGTCCAGGGGCAGCGGGTTGGCCGGCTTCCAGAACCGCAGCATGACGAGCACCACGGCGATGGTGGCCAGCGACGCCACGACGTCGGTGATCTCGACGGTGATGTAGTTGGAGGTGACGAACTGGGCCAACCCGAAGACGAAGCCGGCCACAAGGGCCACCGGCCAGGTCTGCTTGACGCCGCGGATCCCGTCCACCAGGAAGACCAGCACCAACGGGACGATCAGCGCCACGAACGGGGTCTGGCGGCCGGCCATCTGGGACAGGACATGGATCTCGATGTGGGTGACGCTGGCCAGCGCGATGATCGGGGCGCCCATGGCGCCGAACGCGACCGGAGCGGTGTTGGCCAGCAGTGACACGATGGCGGACTTCATGGGCTTCATGCCCGCGGCCATCAGCATGGCTGCCGAGATCGCCACCGGGGCGCCGAAGCCGGCCAGCGACTCCATCAGGGCACCGAAGCAGAACGCGATCAGGATCGACAGGATGCGCTGGTCATCGGAGACCGAACGGATCAGCGAACCCAGCGACTCGAACCAGCCGGTGATGACCGAGAGTTGGTACACCCAGATGGCGTTCAGCAAGATCCACATGATGGGGAAGGCGCCGTAGAAGGCACCCTCCGCGGTGGCGCTGAGGGCCATCATGGTGGGCATCCCCCAGCCGATGATGGCGATGACGATGGCGGTTCCCAGGCCGATGAGGGACGCCAGCCAGGCCTTCATCTTGAAGACGCCGAGCAGGACGAATAGAAGGGCAAGTGGCACGGCGGCCAGAAGGGCCGAGAGTGCGAGGCTTCCCGCTATGGGTGCAGCCTGTTGAGTGAACACGGGCACAGAGATCTCCTCGCTGAGATTGACCGACAACTAGGATTGTCCGACAAGTTGACTAGCATGGCAAGTCAACTTGTCGGTTTGGACATAGAGTGTTCGCAATTGACATCTTGGGGGCAACGTGGTCAGAAGGCTGGTCGTCACCTCCGTCATCGACGCCGTCGTCGACGACCTCAAGGGTTTGGTGCTGTCGCGGGAGCTCGAAGCGGGCGCCGCGCTGACGGAGGCAGATGTCGCGGCCCGCTACGCCATCGCCCGAGCCACCGCGAAGGCCGCCATCGAACGGCTGGTCAGCGACAAGGTGCTCGTCCGCAAGAGCCACAAGACCGCACGCGTCGTCGAACTGGGTCCCGAGGACGTCCGCGACATCTACCGCACCCGGACCTACCTGGAATCGGAAGTTCTGCGTCGCCTGGCTGATCGCCGCAGTGTTCCGCCGGACTCGTGGGCGGCCAACGCCGAGATCCAGGCCCTGTGGGCGCAGGGGTCCTACGACATCGTGGATCCGGACATGCGCTTCCACACCGCGCTCATCGACTCGCTCGGCAGTGAGCGGACCAGTGCGATCTACGGCTCCCTGGCCTTCGAGGTGAAACTCTGCATGGCTCAACTCCAAGGCAGCCAACAACTGAGTCCGGCGATCATCATCGCCGAGCACGCGCGCATGCTGCGGTTGATCGAGGCAGGGGACGGCGCCGGGGTCGCCTCGCTGCTGGCCGAGCATCTGGCTCGGGCGCGGGAGTTGCTCGCCGGGGCGCTGGGTGGCGAACCCGGGCCCGAGGCCTTCCTGCCGAGCAGCGCGCTCGACACCGTCCCGGGTTGACCCGGTTGACCAGGTTGGCCCAGGTGCGCCGAGGCGAGGGCGCCAGGCGGTGACCTGAGCTGCGAGAGCCCTCATCCGGAACGACCTCCGCCGGAGAGCAGGCGACGCAGCCGGGCCTTCTTGCGGTTCTCGCGGACGATCCAGCGGATCGTCGTGGCGAACCCAGCTGGCCACCAGCTCCTGTGCCCGGTCGAGCGCCACGTCCCCGATTCGCTGCACCGCCATGGCCACCGCCTCCCGCACCCGCCAGGAGTCGTCGGTGGCGAATCGCGTCAGCTCGTCGACGACCGCCGGGCGCGCAAGCGGATCGTCGAGGTACTGTCGTCCCAGTCGCACCACCCCGCAGCAGCGCAGGTACTCGGAGTCTTCCGTCCGCAACGCCGCGGCGTGCTCCACGGTCAGCAGCTCCCCGGCGAGCGCCAGCAGTTCCAGGTTCGCCCGTAGCCCGGGAAGTGCCGAGTTGGTCTCGAGATAGTCACGGACGGCACTGAGGTCGGGCTGACTCAGGGCCGCTTGCGCGACGGCGACATCACGGACGGGCACCCCCTCACTGTGGCAGGCATAGCCTGATCTGGTGCCCGATTCCGCCACAGTGATCCGTCCTGCCCTGATCGGTGATGCCGGCGAGATCCTAACCGTGCAACGAGCCGCGTTCGTCTCTGAAGCCCAGTCGCACGGCGACCCGTGGCTGCCGCCCCTCACCGAGACCCTCGATGCCGTGGCAGCCGCGATCGAGACGGGAACCGTCCTGGTGCTCAGACTGGTGGACGATGGTCGCGAGGGACGCCTGGTGGGCGCCGTCCGACGGGAGTTGCGCGGCCACACCGTCCAGATCGGACGATTGGTGGTCGCCCCCGACCGACAAGGCCATGGCTTCGGCTCCCGGCTACTTGCCGCAGCCGAAGACGTACCCGGCGCGGCGACGGCGGAGCTGTTCACCGGCCACCTCGCGACGGCGAACCTCGCCCTCTACGCCCGCCGCGGCTATGTCGAGTTCGACCGCAGCCGGACCTCCGACCAGGTTGTTCTCGTCTTTCTTCGCAAGCCCCTCACCCCCACCCCTGACTCTGCCCGCCCCCGCCCCGCTGACTCGCCCCCCGCCTCCCCGGACGGGGGCGGGAGCGGGGGCTAGTGCTGGCCGACGAGCAACACGACGAGCAGGATCACCGGGAGCGACGCCACCGTGGCGACGAAGACGATGTCGCGTCCCAGCCGGTGGGCGCGGGGGTCGGGATAGCGCAGCGAGTAGATGTAGATGTTCTGGGCCGCCGGCAGCGCCGAGACGACCACGGCCTGCAACAGCGGTTCAGCGGCCAGGTGCAGCAGCCAACTCCCGACCGCGAACGTGATCGCCGGACCGCCGATCAGCTTCAAGCCGACCGCGAGCAGGACGGGCAGTTTCGGTCCTTCCGACAGCGGACGGGCATGCTCGTTGAGGCTGATCCCGAAGGCCGTCAGCATGACAGGCACCGTCGCCTGGCCAAGTAGTTGCAGGGGTTGCATCACGGCTGCCGGGACGGTGAGGCCAGATACGGAGCACAGGAGCGCGAGGATCGCGGCGATCACGACCGGGTTGCGGAACGGGGCGAGCAGCTTGGCGCCGAGACCGCTGCGGGCCCCGGTCAGGGCGTCCAACACTCCGAGGGTCACGGGCGCGAGGAACAGCAACTGGAACAGCATCACCGGCACGATGGGTGCCGCGCTGCCCAGCACATAGACCGCTACCGGGATCCCCAGGTTGCCCGCATTGGCATACCCGCTTGCCAGCGCCCCGATGGTGGTGGGCACAAGCCCCCACCGGCGCCAGCGCCCAATCACCAGGTAGATCCCGATACAGGCCAGTGCGGCGATGGCCATGGCCGCGAACTGCGGCGTGAAGATGTCCCAGATGTGGGCCGGGGCGACCAGAGTGAACAGCAGCGCGGGCAATGCCGCATTGAACGAAAAGCGCGTCAGGACGAACTCGGCGTTGGGACCAAGGGTGCCCGCCCGCCCGAGGGCGTAACCGACGGTGATGAGGGCGACCACGATCGCGAACCCGGTGAGAACTCCGACCACGCCCCACCTCCCGCCTACGTCGCCTGCCCCCGACCCTAGATCAGTAAGTCCAGGGGATGTGGCTGTGTGTAGGCGACCAGGGGGTGGAGCCGCTCTCGAGTCAATGTCGCACCCCGATCAGAGAGCGGGAGTTCTGGCTCCCACCAGCTCCCGAGCGGGGATCTAGGCGTGCTCTGGTGGTCATGAAGCGGAGTTCCCGACCGCCTGAGGG
>JBAVKY010000094.1:0-13652 GCA_049688555.1 Propionicimonas sp. | reverse complement strand
ACGCCGACCAGAACGACAAGGACCACGCCGCGCTCCGCACCGCGATCGAGCAAGGGCGAATTCAGGCACACGTTGGGGTGTAGGACCAACGTTCCGCACCGGGCACTCACCAGGCGTCTGGAGGCGGACTTGCTCGGCGGTGCGCAGGCCGCTCCGGGTCAGGTTCATCGAGCAAGCGCGCCTGCCTGAATCTCTGGTACCGCTAGATTCGATCCCGGGTATGGATCCATGACCCATTGTGACTGAAGGAGTTGTGAATGACCGAGGAGTTCGAGTCCCCCACGAGCGGCGAACTGGTCGTAGGGACCCCAGCAGGCTCCGTCCCAGATGTCGATCAGGACGGGACGGCTGTCGCCGAGGCGGACGTGATCGGCGCGGTGATCAGCGACGGGGCGTACACGCTCTTCGTCGCTGACTTCGACGAGGAAGATAGCGCCTGGGCCGCGTACCAGTCCCTGAAGTCGGCGCAGGACGGCGTGACCGTGAAGATCGAGGGCGTGGTCGTGGTCAAACGAGACGAACACGGCAAGGTGTCCATCCTGAAGGCCACCGACCACAGCACCAAGAAGGGCCTCAAATGGGGTGTCATCGGCGGTGCGGCGCTGGGCGTGATCTTCCCGCCGTCGATTCTCGCCGGCGCTGCCGTGATGGGGGCCATCGGCGCGGCCAGCGGTAAGGCGCGTGAACTACATCACCGAGGCAAGCTCGCCGATGACCTGGAGACGGCGATCCTTCCGGGCCATTCGGGGATCATCGCCATGGTCTCCAACCCGGGTGCGGTGAAGATCCGCGCCGCGTTGGCTGCAGCCAACGCGATCGTGCAGTCAACGGTCGACGATGTCGCGGCGCGCGAGATCAAAGCAGCCGCGAAGGCCGCGAAGAGGGAATCCAAGACCACCTGATCCAGGGCACGCTGCTCCTGCTTGCAGATCCGAGGACACCCCCGAGCCGGTCCCTATGACGGGGTGTAGCGTCGACGATCCCCTGCCAGGGGAACCGGGCCTCACCCCGGCGGGGTGATTCGCCCGAGCAGTGGCGCGGCCAAGATAGATGGGTCGACGTCAAAGAGGCACAGACGATTTCAGCATCCGCGCTCGTCAGGCCCTTGGCGCACGCTCGGATCACAACGACTGCATGAGGAGTGAACTTTGCTGGGACGTGGGCGCCGCGAGGAGCGGCGAGAGGAAAGGTCAACCTTCGGGGTGCGCGGCAACGCCGACCGGTACCAGATGCGCGAGAAGTTGCTGTCAATCGGCGACGACTTCTGGATCGAGGACGAATCCGGCCGACGGGCGTTCAAGGTCAACGGAAAGGCCTTGCGCTTACGCAAGACCCTCATCATCGAGGATCCGAGCGGAACTGCGGTGCTTCAGATCCAGGAGCGGCCGATCCGGGTCCGTGAGGTCATGGAGATCGAGGACGCCGCCGGCGCCACCGTGGCGACCGTAGCGAAGGCCATGATCACCCCGCTGCGAGAGCGTTTCACCATCACCCAGGCCGCAGGTGGGCAACTGCAGGCCCAGGGCAACATCGTGGACCACGAGTTCACCATCGAAGCTGACGGCAAGAAGGTGGCTGAAGTCTCCAAAAAGTGGTTCCGCGTTCGGGACAGCTACGGCGTCGAGGTCGCTCCCGGCCAGAACGCCGTCCTGATCCTGGGGATCGCGGTGTGCATCGACCAGATGACGACCCGCTGACCAGGGCAGGAAGGGGACCCCAGTTGTCGGGGTCCCGCAGCCTGATCCGTCCGTCAAAGGGTCTCACAGACCCACAGGGCTTGCGGATCCTGTTCAGCTGCACGATGGCCGGCGGTGTGACGGTGTTCGAGCCGGGGTTTCGAGCGTGCCGGGCGGCAGGAATCCGAAGACCCGGCCCAACTCGCCGAGGTCGGCGGGTGAGTTCGTCCGCATCAGCAGGTTGCAGCCCTGCGAGATCACCTTCGGCGGAAGGACTGATCAGGCTGCGCTGACGCCCCGAGCCACGAACAACAGCCCGATCGCCACCATGACCAGCGCCACCACACCCACGTGGTGGCGGATCAGCCAGTCGCGAACCGTCGCAAGATGGTCGCCTGCCGCACGGCCGACAATCAGGAAGACCAGCATCGGGACCAGCACGGTGCTCGCGGCGATCAGGCTGAACGCGGCGGCCGAGCCAACGATCAGTTCGTTGGGCATGCCCGACCAACCCAGTAGCAGGCCGGCCGAGACGCAGGCCAGAAGGTTCTTGGGGTTCACTGCGGAGAGGGCAACGCCGGCTGACACGGCACGTGGCACGGAAAGCTGATCCAGCGCCGCAAGCCAGGGTGGATGACCTACCTGGGCTCCTGAAGGCCGCCGTAACCAGACCACGACTCCGAGCGCCACAAACACCACACCGAGGACGGTGCCGATCAGCGCGACGGCATGCTGCAGCGGGTCCACCCCAAGTCGTTCGCTGTTGCGGGCGAACACTGTTGCCGCTGAGACCGCCGCGACTATCCCAGCCAGCCACCCGCCGGCGAACCCGAGGCCAGCCGATCGAGGACGGTGCGACAACAGCAGGGCAACGACGGCGATGATGGGAACTGGACTGAAGGCGACGCCAAGCGACAACAACATGACGTCCGCGACGGTCCCGGACATGTCCTTGTCGTCCTCAGCGGTTCGCGGACGGACGGAACAGGCGGGCGGCGTCACGCCGGTTGTCGACGCCGAGCTTGCGGTAGATCGAACGCAGGTGCGTCTTCAGGGTGTTCTGCGACACGAACAGCTCAGCCCGAATCTCGGCGGCGCTCATCGTGGTCGCCAGGTAACCGAGGATCTCCTGCTCGCGCGCGCTCAGGAGCTCGTGCTCGACCAGGGCTGGGAGACGGGTCACGTGCCGCGCGATCTGCTCGCCGAGGAAGACCTCGAAGTGGGTACCGCGGGCGGCGTGCTCGACCAGGAGCTCGGCCATCGCCTGGTCAGCCAATCGGAATGGCCGGGTGATCCCGAGTGAGACCCCGATCCCGAGCGCCTCCTCGAGGAGTTCGCCCGCGGCGTCCGCGTCGCCTTCGGATCGCGCGCACAATGCCAGCACGACCAGGCCGCTCGCCCGCAGGTAGTCGGGAGCCCGCAACAGCTGCTCGGTCTGGGCCCGAGCTTGCGCCGGACGGCGGCAGAGCCAGTCAAGCTCAGCCGCGAACACCCGGGCGGCGGGGGTGAAGGCCTTGGTTTCCGCGGCCTTGTCAAGGAGCCGGACGGCGCGATCCCGATCGCCGCGGAACAGGGCGATGCCGGCTTGCGCGATTGCCTTGTAGTGGTGCCAGGGCAGACCCTGGATGGTTTCCTCCGGAACGGGGTCGAGAACCTGCTCGGCCTCCGCGATTTCGCTGGCGATCCCGCGGGTGAGGGCGGCATGCACCAGCCAAACCCGGGCAAGTGGCTCGAACGACGTCAGCGCTCCACCAGTCGCGGCCGCTTGACGGAACGCCGCCATCGCGTTGTCGCTGTCTCCGGACCAGAAGGAGACCCAGCCCCTTGTGAAGACATCGATGCCGCCCTCGGCACGTCGCCAGATGGCATCCTCCCAGGCGAACGGCGTCTTACCGGCTCCAGCCAGCGCCCCGGCGAAATCGCCGTTGAACGCCTTGCTGAAGAGGAGGTCCGCTCGTGCTCGCTCCGCCAAATCGTTCAGGCCCTCAGCCCGGCAGCGCTGGACGGCCTCGGTCAACAGGAGAACCGCATCGGCGCCCTGACGCAAACGCATCTTCGACCAGCCGACCAGAAGGGTCGCGCAAGCCCGCAGGGGGCCATCGAATCCGGTCGGCAGCTCCAAGAGTCGCTGCGCCTGACCGCAAGCAGAGGACAGATCGCCTTCCTCGTCGGCCAGGAAGAGCAGGGCGAGGGTGCGGGTCACCTCGAAACTGCGCCGCTTCGGAGCGTCCAGGCCGGGCAAGGCGGCTTCTGCACGCTGCGCAAGCTGCGCTGCGGTCTGGGCATCCCCCGCATTTCGACGACACGTGGCGCGCACCGTCAAGATCTCCGGGTCCTCGCTCCAAGGCGAAGGCAGTCGCCCGCACAGGTCTTCGACGAGCTCTGAATCGCCACGGAGCACCACAGCGAGCCATTCGGAGCGGATCACCCCGGCTGCCAGCTCGGGATCCCCCCCCGTGAGGGCATGGAGCGCCGCTTCGTAAGGGTCCGCCGCAGCGAGATGCCGGGCAGCTTTGCGATGCAGTTCACCGATCAGGTCGGGATCGCGTCGCATCAGGATTGCCCGCCCGGCCTGCGCCATCACCGGGTGCCATAGGTAGACCAGCTCACCCCTGGCCAGGATTCGGCGTTCGAGAGGTAGTCCCAGGGCAAGGGCTTCCTCCAGCAGTTGGGCGCCCTGGCTGTCACCGGACAGTGTTTGCGCCAGCGACCCGGTGAGCTGGTCACACACACAGGCCCTGGGCACGAACGCCGCCAGTCTGGCGGGCAGCTGGTCGAGCAGGTTTTCCACCAGATAGTCGACGAACTGCGGCAGGTGCTCGCCCGGGGCAGGCACCTCAATCCCTGGATGATGCCCGGCGTCGGACATCAGGGCGAGTCTGACTGACACCGGCCACCCACCGGTGGATTCGATCAGCTGCGCCGCCAGATCGCCGTCCACCTCCCGACCGAGAGCGACCGCAGCACGCGCTACCTCGTCGACGGAAAACGCGAGCTTGCCCGCTGGGAACTCCCCCAGTTCGCCGCTCGCGCGCAAGCGGGACATGCCCAATTGGGGCTCGTAGCGTCCGGAAAGCACCAGGCGCACCCCGAGGTCACTGCGCGGCAGCAGGCTGGCCAGCACCTTCCGGGAGCCGATGGTGTCGGCGAATTGCAGGTCATCGATGATCAGGACCGGCAGGTCGACACTCGGGGCGCTCGGGCTCTCGGTGAGTCCGGTGTCGTGACTGTCTGGACTGGGTTGGGAGACGCTCTGCAGGGCCGTCGACAAGCCTCGTTCAAGGTGCGCGGCATGCCGGTCCGCCGGCGTCAGGGACAGCCAGGCCACCCGCCGACGGCTCTGGGCCGCCCAGGAGCTCAACGCCGCCGTCTTCCCGAACCCCGCGGGGGCAAGGAACAACGTGACCCGGAAGCGCTCCACGGAGTCTGTGATCATGGACGACACCCCGGGCCGATCGATCGCGTGCGCGGGTAGCGCGGGCCTGGTCAGCCACAGGTCGGGAGTGCTCGACCACACGCGGAGACGTGAGGCAGCCATGGGTTCACCTTAACTGGTGCGCCAACCGGCACGCTTCCCCGTCTACCGCGGCCGCGCTCACCCTCTCGGGGTGATGCCGATGCCATGCTCCCGGGGTGATGCTGAACCCGTCCGAGACGCATCGGAGATGGCGTCCGAACGACCTTGCGCACACCCCGCACGGTTCACTTGAGAGGGGTTTCTCCGTGCATTTCTGGGATCCCTTGTGGCTGATGATCTGGGGTTTCTTCTTCATCAGCTACCTCATGGTGCTGTTCCAGGTGATCATCACATCTGCCGTGATCAGACCATGAACGGCTTGGCCAAGGCCGCGACGAGTACATCCGCTCGGTCGCGGGCAACGCTGACCCTGCCGGTCAGATCGCCAAGGCCCAGGCACTGCTCGACTCCGGGACGATCAGTCAGGCGGAGTTCGACCAGCTCAAGACCAAAGCGCTTTCCTGAAGAGAGGAGTGAACATGAGCTATGGACCCGCCGACCTGTATGCGGTCGAGTTCCCGAAGTCGGTTGATCCGGCTCAGGTCACGGCCACTTTGCGTGACGTGACCACGGCGGGGATCATCACGCTGCTCGACGTGGCGATGGTGCGCACCTCCCCGGACGGGTCGCGAGAGGTGGTCGAGTTCAAGGCGTTCGCAGATGAAATCGGCCTCGCCGGAGTGCGGCCCGCTGCGGAGGGGTTGATCGGAGACGAGGACCTGCTCGATCTGAGCGAGGAGATTGCTCCGGACTCGACCCTCCTGGTGGTCCTGCTCGAGAACGCCTGGGCCCGAAAGGTCGCCCAATCGGTTCAGGACTCCCACGCGGTGGCTCGTTCGGTGGAGCGCTTCTCCGCAGACGTTGTCAACGAGGTCGCCGCACTGGCGTATTTCGACTAGCCCAGAAGGAGAAGTCATGCCCCTACGTCGCTTTGGACGTCCCGGACTGATCGGGACCGCGGCCCGCACCGCGGTAGTCGTCGGCACCGCCAGCGCAGTCTCTGGAGCCGTGGCACGTCAGTCCCAAGCCCGCGCGCCCGAGCAGGTTGCCCCGGCCCCTGCGCCTCGTCTCCCGGCCCCAGCCCAATCGTTGGCGCCGCCTGCGGCGGCCCCGAGTGGGGACTTGATCGCCCAACTGGAGCAGTTGGCTCAGTTGCGCGCTGCGGGGGTACTCAGCGTCGCCGAGTTCTCCGCCGCAAAGGCCAAGCTGCTCTGCTGAGTTGCCTAACCCGGTCCAGACGGCGTTGCGCGGCGGCGCCTTCATGCGGAGCGACTCCGCCTGAAGGGGCTCATGAACCACGGTCAGACCACCGCTAGTGCGACCCGTTCGGCGTCGCTGACGAGGAGTTGGCGCCCGATCGGGTTCAGGTAGCGGGACTGGTACTCGGCATCGCCCACGTCCTCGATCAGCCTGAGGCCAAAGCCGCCGAGGAAGGCGGGCAGTTCCGCCCGATCCAGGCCGAAGCGCCACGGTTCGGCGGTACCAAGACTCTGGCTGAGTTTGCTGTCCCACCCGACCCATGGGTTGCCGTCGACGATGCTGCGCAGGATGTAGGTGAAGACGATGGCGCTGCCCGGGGCAGACTCGCCCACGAACGTCAGCGTCGAGCGGACCGCGGCCTCGGTCAGATATTGGGTGACCCCCTCCCACACGAACAGGGCAGGGCTCCCGTGGTCCAGTCCGGCCGCGGCCAACGACTCACCCAATGGTTGGCTGTCGAAGTCGATCGGCACGTACCTGATCTCGAGGGCTCTCTCGGGCGCGTTGTGGAGCTGCTTCCGTTTCAGTTGCTGGATGTCGGGAAGGTCGGCTTCGTACACGGTGGTGGCAGCCAGCGACGGCATCCGGAAGGCTCTCGTGTCCAGGCCAGCACCAAGGATCACCAGTTGGGTGATCCCGTCCTCGGCGTAGTAATCCACCACGTCGTCGATGTAGCGGGTGCGCATGACCTGACCGCCATAGGTCCCTGGGCCGAACGACTCCAGCAACCGCTCGCGCATCGGGCCGGCGCTGGCCATGGCCGTCATCATCGGGTCCAGCAGGCGCCCGACGACCGGGTCGACGAACAGCCTCAACCCTGGTGGCTGGCTCTGTTCGACCAGCCGGCACCAAGCCGCCCCCATCGCCGTCTGACTCACCCTCGACCTGGCCACGCCTCATCCAAACACCCCGACCCTCGCTCCGGGGCGTGTCAGCGAATTGCCAGGCTGCTGCCGTGACCAGGATGGTCGGGCAGGCGGGCCAGAGGGTGCCCCTGACACTCTCTGGAAACCGCTTCCGCCCCCGCAAACGGACTGGTGATATGAGAGACTGCTGTCATCGTCAGGGTCGGCTCGATGAGGTGCCGACTCCTCCCACGGCCTTCGGAGGTGGGTCAGGTGAGACGGTGGGCGTTGTTGCTGCACGTGTTGATCTTGCTGCCGCTCCTGTCCGTCCTGCTGACGGGACCAGTAACAGTGCCCGCGGCGGCCGAGGAGCCACCACTTGTCCCAAGCCGGTGCACCTGCGCGGACGGAAAACCGTTGCTGTACCAGGCGAATGCCGACGGCAGCCCGTACATCGGCTTCCTGATGCAGGTGAACCTCTGGTACATGACCTACCAGGAAGCCTGCTACGAGGGGTGCCTGCAGGCCTGCGGCTGTGATCCCAATGAACTGGATCTCAACAAGTGCAGTTACTCCTGCATCATTGGACCGCTGTCCACGAAGCCGGCGACGGGCAAGCTCAAGCTCGACATCAGTGTCGGCGAAGGACAGAAGTTCACGCAGGCTGACGACCTGCTCATCCAGGGGGTCGTCTATCGCGACGACCGTACGCGCGGCGCGACCGCTATCAGCGGGGCGAGCGTGACAGTGAACGTCACCAGCCCCAGCGGGAAAATGTCCACCACCAAGCTGACCAGCAACAGCAGTGCCGTGGCCAACTTCTCTTGGCCGACGTATTTCACCGCCGATGCCGCCCCGGGGATGTGGACGATCAGCACGAAGGCCACGTCAGGTTCCGACACGGTCACCCTCACCCGGAAGGTCGAGTTGGAGGCGCTGACGGTCACGCCAGGGACGGTGACGTCGAACCTTGCCGAAATCACCAAACGCTGGCAAGCCACCCCGGACGTTCCGCGCGGCGTGGACCAGCCCTTCATCGCAGCACTGTGGTACCCCAAAGGCGTGAAGGTCGACCTCCATTCGTGGATCGACAAGCGCTTCTGGCCCTATCAGTGCACCGCGCTCGCAGTCGACACTTTGAAGTTCCTCAACTCCATTCGATTCAGCGCTAGGAAGGCCGACCGAATGCTGATGGCGGGAGTGGATTACGGGCCGATCGCCGACGCCTCCACACTGATCCACGTCTCGATCGCTCTCTACCCCCATGCCGACGGGATCGAGACGGGCAGCGTCCTTGAGCCGTGGTGGAACCAAGACAAGGAGGCCTGGACATACACGACCTGGGCGTTGCTGTTCGGGCACAACATCCCGTGGATCGGTTTCGGAGACTACCCGACGAACGGCAGCGCCACCTATCAGCCGGGTCCCATGGAGGCGGCCAAAGCGGTCGACATGATGGCCGTTTTGAGCTATTCCCCGGTGGACCTCCTGGTGACCGACAGCGACGGACGCCGGGTTGGACGGACGGCCGACGGTAGCCGGGTCAACGAGATCCCGGACGCGAACCACCTGCACGTCACCAACGACGACGGCACCTTCGTCAATCTTCTCTATGTGCCAACAGGGAGGTATCAGGTGGCTGCCACCGGAACTGCCGACGGCACGTTCCACCTGGCCACCGCCACCGACACGGAGATCGTCAACTACGGGGAACAACCTATCGCGCTCGGCCAGACCGCCACGCTCGTGCTGACGCAGGGGCAGGACCAGCCGTTGCGGTTGCCGGACGGGAGGCAGATCCAACCCGACTCGGGCTTCATCGAGACCGAATCGGGGCTGATCGACGTCCTCGGTCGGTACGGTCCGATCGCGGGCATGGTGGTTGGCGCCCTCCTCGTGGTGGTGAGTGGCACCCTGCTTGCCAGACGCTTCGTCAGGGCAAGGCGCCCGTCCGCGGCCTATCCACCTCCCGCCCAGCAGCCCTATCCCACGCCAGCCACGCCGGGTTCAGCCTGCCCGCGCTGCGGGCTGGTCAACGATCCGAGGGCGACGGCCTGCGGCTCGTGTCGGCTGCCGCTCCGAGGCCAGCCAGAGCACACCGCTCGGGGCTGAGTTCGGGCCCTCCCGGCGGTCGTGCCGGTGCGCTCAGCGGACCAACTGGAGCAGCATGTTCACGAGCTGCTGGGCTTGATCGAAGACCCCTCCCGCGTCACAGCTCGAGGCCTCGAAGGACTGACTCACCACGCCTGCGGACTTGGCGATGATCCCGATCGTCTGCGACCCGGGACAGGGCTGGCTGGTGCGCTCGCCCAACCCGCGAACCCCGGCGCCCAGGGCGTCCCAGGCTCCCTTCGGGAGCTCGACCGACTGGCTCTTGCCATCGATGGTGTAGGTCGCCTCGGTCGGCGTGATGGTGAAGGTGTAGTTGCCCTTCGGTTCGGCAACGGCAGAGCCTGAGTAGGTTACTTGGATCGTGTCCCAGTCGGACGTGCCCATCAGCTGCGCGCAACCAGCGAATAGGAGGAAGACCGGCAGCAGGATGAGGAGGAGTCGCTTCACCCACTCGAGAGTAGCCGCCTGCGGGGGTACCTGAGCGCGAGGGGGTCTCTGACAGGGTCTGGTGTTGACGGGCCCCGCGGGGCATTCATCACAGGAAGCGACTTCCTGATGGACGGCGGCGTCACGGCGTCCCACTTCTACGGCGACCTGGCACCGCACTGACCCCGACCTGCTGACGTGCCAGCGTGAGGCGGGCGCCGACACGAACGTGTCGGAAACCACTCAGTGCCGTCTGAGCAGGGCCTTGGCGATGGCTGCCCGCGATGCCAGATCGGGCAGGCGTCCGGTGAGTTGATCCAACACGTCCATGCTCGGGCGTGCTGCGTAGCGCATGGCCGAGCCGAGCTGGCCGTGATCATTTCGCCACCCGAGCCCCGCATAGATTCCCGCGAGGTCGGCGCCTTCCTGCGCCACGTCAGGACTGGCGGCGGCGAGCAGCAACTCAAGCATCCCGGCGTCTCGTTCGAACTCGCGTCCCAGCGGGAGCCGCTTGCCGATGTGGGCGAGGAGGGCGCGCGGATCGTCGGCGAGCACGCGTCCCAGCTTCGTCACCGTCAGCTGCCCCTTGGCCTTCCGCAGGAGCCCCAGCGCTGTGGCCGATTCGCGCAGGATCAGCACCGGCAGAGTCATGTCCTCCCGATTGCCCTTGCCGATCCACTCCGAGCCCAGGCGCAGCTCGTCCCACAGGTTCTCGACGATGCGAGGCGGCAAGTAACCTGCAGCGGTCAGCTTCACCCCGGCCCCGACGGTGCTCAGCATCACCCGATAACTAAGGGTCGCCTGCTCGACCTGCACGTCGGTGAGTTCGACCCAGTCGGCGACCGCCTGCTTCACCAGGCTCCCGAGGCCAGGACGGCCTCGGACGGCGGCCTTGGCCAGGAGGTGCGCGATCTCAGGGTGCCAGTCTCCCAGCGCCGGCAAGGGATTCTCGCGCAGCAACTCGTTCACTTCGTCGGCACTGAATGCGGCTGGGTCGAAGCCCTCCGGCAGCCACTCGATCCTCTCGGCCATCCACTCAACCTCAGCGGGCTCGATGTGGCCCTCCAGCGCGTCCAGCACATCGTGGTACCCCGGCGGCCCGCCGACATCCTCCGGCGGGCAGGCGCGCCGCCCCGCGACGCAGACGGCTACCGGACCTGTCTCGGCCCACGGCTCGATCTTCTCCAGCTTGATGGTGTGCTCCCAGCCGTCACCGAAGTCGTACTCGTAGTACAACCGGTGCCCGGGTTTGGCGATCGTCTGGTCGAGGCGGACCTCAGACTCCAGGGTCCCGTCGGTCTCACCCTCGTCAAGATCGAACGGTGTCAGGAACGGAACCACCCGGAAGTCCTTCGCGTCTGGACCCATCTGGAACTGGTGCAGGTGCGAGTCGGTCCAGCCCATCGCGATCTGGAGGATCTCGTGCAGTTCGCTCAACGTCAGGTCACTGGCCAGCCGTAGCCGTCGCCAGATCGGCGGCTTGGTGTTGTCCAGGTCGAGCCGGACGACAAAGCAGGCGCGGTCCGGGCGACGCTTGAGCAGCCTGGGCCGTAACCGGTTCACCTCCGCGCCGAACATAGCCGGCACACCGATTCCGAGCGGCCCGAGCGCGCCGGAACCGATCAGTTCATGCAGAGCCGCCAAGGCACCTGCCGGGCTGCCGGTTTCAGCGATGAAGCGATCGGCCAGCTCGCGCGCGACATCCTTGGGGCTCGGTTCCGGTTCGACGGGTCGCCGCTTCCCACCCGCGGGGAACGGAATCACGTTGTCCTCAGCTACCACTGGCCTCATCCTCTGGCTTGGGTTGGCCGTCAGGCTAGCGCAGCCACTGGCGACACGCTCTCCACGGGGTGTGTCGGCAGCTCCGACGTGCTTGGCCAGGCCTTGCCTGGCACTTGATTGTGACGCTTTGGCGGGCCCTTGCCGCGTTCGGGCGACTGATGCACCATGATCGAGGCGGGCCGAGATTCGGCCGGGTGGAGGTGCACAATGGCGGACGGTTCCGGACTGACCACCGCGCCGCGCTCGGCTCCGGAGGGGGCTGGTGCACGGAGTCGCCGGTCCTGGCAACTTCCGGTGGACCCAGAGCCTGAGCGTCCCGACTTCGCGGTGGTACGCCGGCTGATCCTTGGCAGTGCACTGATGCTGTTCCTGGAGTTGGCGCTGATCCGCTGGCTGGGCTCGAACGTCGTGCACCTGAGCTACTTCTCGAACTTCGTGCTGCTCGGTTCCTTCCTCGGTATCGGACTCGGTTTCCTGATCGCCCGACAGAAGTGGTCCGTCCTTCCCGCCGCACCGGTCATCCTGGCAGTCCTGGTCATCGGCACCTTTTTGGCCCCGGTCACGATCGACCGCGCAGGTGACCAGATCATCTACTTCACGTCGCTGAGCACCACCGGGCCGCCCGCCTGGGTGGTGCTGCCGCTGATCTTCATCCTGGTCGCCGCCGTGCTGGCCGGGCCGGCCGAGGTGGTGGGCCGGTGTTTCTCGGTCCTTCGTCCGCTCACCGCCTACCGCTGGGATCTGGTCGGATCACTGATCGGCATCGGCTCGTTCACCCTGATGTCGTTCCTGCAGGCCCCGTCGGTGGCATGGGGCGTGATCGTGACCGTGGCGTTCATCGTCCTGATCGACAACTGGCAGCGGTACGTCGCGGGGGTGGCCGGGGTGGCTATGACCGTCGTCCTGCTGCTGGAGACCCTGTCCCCCGGGATCTCCTGGTCGCCGTACTACAAGATCCACACCCAGGACCGGACGGTGGCCGGCCTCCCGTTGACCGACATCGCCGTGAACGGAGTGCCGCACCAGATCATGCGCCCGGCGTTCCAGCGCCTGCTGGAGGAACCGCAGTACGGCTTCCCGTATCAGCGCTCGCCGGAGAATCCGCTACGAAACGTGCTGATCATCGGCGCCGGCTCAGGTTCGGATGTGGCGATCGCGCTCGCCAAGGGCGCCCAGCACGTCGACGCGGTCGACATCGATCCGCGGATCATGCAGATCGGCGTCGAGAAGAATCCCGATCATCCGTACGACGACCCGCGGGTGACCCGCCACGTCAACGACGGTCGCGCGTTCCTGGAGGCCACCGACACCGAATACGACCTGATCCTGTTCGCTCTGCCGGACTCGTTGGCCCTGGTCACCGGGGCGTCCCAGATTCGGCTGGAAAGCTTCCTGTTCACCGAGCAGGCCCTCACCTCCGCCCGGGAGCATCTGACCGCAGACGGCGCCTTCTCGATGTACAACTACTACCGCGAGGACTGGCTGATCGATCGACTGGCCGGAACCGTCCAAGCCGCGTTCGGTCACGTTCCCTGCGTGGACCTGCCCGGCGGCGGGCAGGCTGTGGTCACGGCCGCTCTGGACGAGGCCAAACAGTCCTGCGGTGCGGGGTACCTCCCGGTCGGCGCGGTCGTCGCCCCGGCCACCGATGACCGTCCGTTCCTGTACTACCAAGGCGGGCCGATCCCGGCGCTCTATCTGTGGACGCTGGGCGGAATTCTGCTCATCTCGCTGGTCGCCGTCCGGATCCTCGGTGGACCGTTCCGCACCATGCGCCCGTACGCGGACCTGTTCTTCATGGGCGCAGCCTTCATGCTGCTGGAAACCAAGAACATCGCCACGTTCGCGTTGCTGTTCGGCACCACCTGGCTGGTCAACGCCATGGTGTTCGCCGGAGTTCTGCTGATCGTGCTGGCCGCCGTCGAAACCACCCGACGATTCCGCACGCCGCCGTTGCCGGTGGTATTCGCCGGGATAGCCGTTTCGCTGGCGGTGTGTTACCTCGTCGAACCCGAGTGGCTGCTGACGTGGGCG
>JBAVKY010000093.1:0-10912 GCA_049688555.1 Propionicimonas sp. | reverse complement strand
GCCCAGATCGGCGTCGACCTGGGCATCCACTGCCACAACGACACCGGTTGCGCCGTGGCCAACACGCTGGCTGCGGTGGAGGCCGGCGTCATGCACGTGCAGGGCACCATGAACGGGTACGGGGAGCGGACCGGCAACGCCAACCTGATCACGGTGGTGGCGAACCTGCAGCTCAAGTACGGCTGGCAGGTCATCCCGCCCGAGTCGCTGAGCGAGGCCACCAGGATCGCCCACGGGGTGGCTGGTGTGACCAACGTCCCGGTGACGAACCGCCAGCCTTACACGGGCCAGTCCGCCTTCGCCCACAAAGCAGGGTTGCACGCCTCAGCCATCAAGGTGGACGCCAACCTCTATCAGCACATCGACCCGACCCTGGTCGGCAACGACATGCGGATGCTGATCTCGGACATGGCCGGTCGGGCCAACATCCAGATCAAGGGCTCCGAATTGGGTTACGACCTGGCCGACCGGACGCTGGCCGCCCGGATCACCGACGTGGTCAAGGCCCGGGAGATGGAGGGGTACTCCTACGAGTCTGCCGACGCCTCGTTCGAGTTGCTGCTGCGCTCCGAGTTGGAGCTGGCGGACGAAAGCTTCGAGGTCACCAGTTGGCGGGTCTTCACCAGCCATGAAACCAAGCCTGAAGGCGATTCCGAGGCCACCGTCAAGCTACGGGTCAAGGGCGAGGTCGAATGGCTCGTGGGGGAGGGCCACGGCCCGCTGAACGCCCTTGACGTGGCCCTGCGCCGGGCCCTGATTCGCGCGTATCCGCAGGTGGAATCCTTCGAGCTGACCGATTACCGGGTGCGGATCCTCGACCAGGGTCATGGCACGGATGCGATCGTCCGGACGCTCATCGACACCAGCGACGGCTCACGCACCTGGACCACTGTTGGCGTGGGTACGAACGTCATCGAGGCCAGTTGGGAGGCGCTGCACGACGCCTACCGCTGGGGGCTGCTGCCCCGCCATCAGCTTGCCGCGCGGCGGTCGCTGCCCAGGCTCCAGGTTTCGGCCCTGCAGGGGTGACTTCACGGGGTGTCGATCCTTTCCAACACCACGGGCGATGCCGCCACCGGTGAGACCGAGAACGTGACGGCCCCGTGCAAGGCGGCAAGAGCACGCGGCAACCGCTCGGGGGTGTCGGTGTGGAGCGTGAACAGCGCTTGCCCTGCCGCGATGCGGTCACCCACGCCGGCATGCCAGGTCACACCGGCCGCAGCCTGAACCGGGTCGCCTTGCTTGGCCCGCCCGGCACCCAGTCGCCAGGCTGCCAGGCCGACCGCCATCGCATCGATGCCCGCCAGGTAGCCGTCCGACGTCGACGTCACCACCTCGGTGTGTCGCGCGCGCGGCAGCGGCGCGTCGGGATCCCCGCCCTGGGCGCTGATCATGGCCCGCCAGGTGTCCATGGCCCGACCGGATGCGAGTACCCGTGCCGGGTCGGCGTCGATGCCGGCGCAGGAGAGCATCTCCCGCGCCAGTGCGAGGGTCAGCTCCACCACATCGGACGGCCCCCCGCCGGCCAACACCTCGACGCTCTCGGCTACCTCGACGGCGTTGCCGGCGCTGCGGCCCAGCGGGCAGTCCATCGCCGTGACCAGGGCGACGGTGGTCACTCCTGCGGCCTGCCCCAGCCCGACCATGGTCCGGGCCAGCGCGGCCGAGTCCGCCCGTGACTTCATGAACGCGCCGGCGCCGGTCTTCACGTCCAGCACGAGGGAAGAGGTGCCCTCGGCGATCTTCTTGCTCATGATCGAGGCCGAGATCATGGGAATGGATTCCACCGTCCCGGTCACGTCCCGAAGCGCATAGAGCATCTTGTCCGCCGGCGCCAGCCCTGAACCCGCGGCGCAGATCACCGCGCCCACCTCCTCGAGCTGCGCCAGCATCTCGGCGTTGCTGAGCGACGCGCGCCAACCCGGGATGGCCTCGAGCTTGTCGAGCGTGCCCCCGGTGTGGCCCAGCCCGCGTCCGGAGAGCTGTGGGACGGCCGCCCCGCAGGCTGCGACCAACGGAGCCAGCGGCAGGGTGATCTTGTCGCCCACTCCGCCGGTGGAGTGCTTGTCGACCGTGGGTCGAGACAGGCTCGAGAAGTCCATGCGCGACCCGCTGGCGATCATCGCGGCCGTCCAGCGGGAGAGTTCCCGGGAATCCAGGCCCCGGAAGAAGATCGCCATGGCGAGTGCCGCCATTTGCTCTGCTGAGACGCCCCCGGTGGTGTAGGCGTTGATCAGCCAGTCGATGGCCTCGTCGGTGAGTACTCCGCCGTCCCGTTTCGTCCGGATCAGCTCGACGGCGTCGAAGGCCGGTTGCGTCGCTGCGTTCGTCATGTCCGCACACCCTAGACCGTTCCGGGATTCGCCGCGCGGTGCGAGAGCGGGCTCACCGCGGCATAGGGTTGTCGGGTCAGTGACGTGCGCAAAGGAGTGCAAAATGGGCAAACGGGTCTGGGTACCTTTCCCCGACATAGCGGCGGCCGAAGCTGCGCTAGGCGCCTTCCCCGAGGGTCTGGACGTGGATTGCTTCCTCGCCGAGGGGGACTGGCCACATGGCGCCGACGAGGTTGAGCTGCTCGTCGCGCCCTACATGTATCCGCCCACCAAGGTGCTGGCCCGGATCGATGAGATGCCGAAGCTGCAGGCCGTCCAACTGCTCTCGGCGGGGTACGACAACTACCTCCCCTACCTGCGCCCTGGCATGTCGCTGTGCAACGCAGCGGGCGTGCACGATGCGAGCACCGCCGAGCTGGCCGTGGCGCTGGCGTTGGTCAGCAATCGCAAGCTCGACACCTTCGCCCGCAACATGGTGAGGGGCACCTGGCACCTCGAATTCGCCGAGTCGCTGGCGGATCGTCGGATCCTGATCGTCGGGTACGGACGGATCGGCGCGGCTATCGAACGCCGCCTAGCTGGCTTCGAAGTGGCCTCGGTGACCCGCGTCGCCCGTCGACCGCGGACCGGGGAAGTAGCGGTGCACGCCTTCACCGACCTGCTGACGCTGCTCCCCCAGGCTGACGTGGTCTTCGTGATCACCCCGCTCACGCCCGAGACCGAAGGCATGATCGGCGCCGTCCAACTGGCAGCGATGCCCGACGGCGCGCTGCTGGTCAACGTGTCGCGCGGGAAGGTCGTCGACACTGACGCGCTGGTCGAGGCGACCCGTGAGGGACGCATCCGCGCGGCCCTCGACGTGACCGATCCCGAGCCGCTGCCGTCCGACCATCCGCTGTGGCACGCTCCTGGGGTGTTCATCACCCCGCACGTCGGTGGTCAGAGCACCGCGTTCTACCCGCGGATGCATCGCATGGTGCGCGAGCAACTCGTCCGCTTCGCCGCAGGTGAACCGCTGCGGAACGTGGTCACCTGAGCGACGCCGCCCGGACGCTAGGGTGAAGTGCATGCGCGTCGCACGTTTTTCCCATGGTGGTGATCCCGTCTTCGGGGTGGTTGAACTGGCCGTCGACGGGGGGCCGAATCCCGAAACGGTGGCCGTCGTGACCGGTGACCCGCTCGCTGGTCCCGTCCACTACACCGGCGAGCGGGTCGACCTTTCCGAGATACGGCTGCTCAGCCCGGTGATTCCGCGGAGCAAGGTGATAGGCGTCGGTCGCAATTACGCCGCTCACGCCGCCGAGCTCGGCAACGTGGTCCCAGAACTGCCGTTGACCTTCTTCAAGCCGAACACGTCGGTGATCGGTCCCGGCGAGGCCATCGTGTATCCGCCGGAAACGTCGAACCTCCACTATGAAGGCGAACTGGCCGTGGTGATCGGCCGAATCGGCCGACGGGTCCCGAGGGAACGGGCCGCCGAGCTTGTCTTCGGCTACACCGTGGCCAACGACGTCACGGCCCGTGACCTGCAGCAGACGGACGGACAGTGGACTCGCGCCAAGGGCTTCGACACCTTCTGCCCGCTCGGCCCGTGGATCGTGACCCACCTCGGCCTCGATGAAGTGGACGGCCTCGATATCACGACCATGCTGAACGGAGAGACCAGGCAGCAGGGCAACACCTCGGCGATGTCCTACAAGGTCGCGGACCTGATCGCCCACATCAGTGACTTCACCACGTTATTGCCTGGCGACGTGATTCTGACCGGTACCCCGGCCGGCGTCGGTCCGATGGCCTCCGGTGACGAGGTGTCGGTCACGATCGAGGGCATCGGGACCCTGACGAACCCGATTGTCGGCCAGGAAGCCTGAGGTGGCCTTGGCGCTGGCGCAGTTCGCGGACGCGGTGAACGACATCGCGG
Source organism: Propionicimonas sp. (assembly GCA_049688555.1). Taxonomy (GTDB): domain Bacteria; phylum Actinomycetota; class Actinomycetes; order Propionibacteriales; family Propionibacteriaceae; genus Propionicimonas. The sequence goes on along the minus strand of JBAVKY010000093.1, from coordinate 6,658 downwards.
TCAACCGTCCGCGTCCTGGGGTCAGCTATCCCGAAATCCTCGCCATCGAAGAGCCACACGCGAGCTCGCGGGTGTTCACGGCGGTTCGAGGGATGGCCGGAGTGGCGCTTGGGGTGCTGCTGTTCTTGACCGTGGTGCCCGTGGTCGTCGCGGCGATGGTGGGCCTGGCGTGGGTGCTCGCCGGACGGCCCGGTGAGTTCGCCAGCTTCTCGCGGGCGTCGATGGCGTTCGAGAACACTGCGGGCATGGTGGCGGCTCATCTTGGCCTGGCGATGTTGATCCCCATCAGTTTCGCCCTGATGCTGATGGTTCACCGGGTGCATCCGCGCTGGCTTCACTCGGTGCGTCCCGGCCTTCGCTGGAGCTACGGGCTGCGTGCTGTGCTGGTGGCCTTCGTGGTGCTGAACGCCGTCCTGCTGGCGTCGCGCTGGGGCCAGGACTGGACGATCCGTCCCCAACCGGATTTTTGGTGGTTCGCGGTCGCTATCGTGTTGACCTCGCCGCTGCAGGCGGCGGCCGAGGAGTACTTCTTTCGTGGCTACCTCGTGCAAGCCTTGAGCCCGATCGTCCGAGGTCCCTGGTTCGGCATCGTGGCCTCTGCGGCCCTGTTTGCCGCGTTCCACGGAACCCAGAACCTGCCACTGTTCCTCGACCGCTTCGGGTTCGGACTGCTGGCTGGCGTGCTGGCGCTCAAGACCGGTGGACTCGAGGCCGGTATCGCTGCCCATGTGGTGAACAACATCTGCGCGTTCGGGTACGCCGGCCTCACCAGCACGATTGCCACCGTGAAGGCGACCCAGGTGATCGGCTGGCCTGATGCGGGCTGGGACCTGCTGGGGTTCGGGCTGTTCTCGTTGGCGGCGATCGGGCTCGGCAGACGGATGGGACTGGCCACCGCGACCCCGGGCGCCGGTGGCACATAGGACGGGTGCTGACCGCCGGACGCGCTGACCGGGGACCTGGTTTGGTGGGCGGTGTCGGTGTCTAGTAAAGTCAGACGTCGCTGGCCCCCATCGGGTCGGCGCAACTCCGAGTAGGTCAGATCAAGCCGCGATCCGGTCGGTAGGGCCCACTCGGGGGAATTGGGGTATGGGGTAATTGGCAGCCCGCCGGTTTCTGGTTCCGTCAGTCTAGGTTCGAGTCCTAGTACCCCAGCGCACGAGGTTTCTCGTCGCTGGTCGTGGTTTGGTAAGGTTCGCTCCGGCGAACAGCTAGGGCCCCGTTGTGTAGCGGCCTAGCACGCCGCCCTCTCAAGGCGGTAGCGCGGGTTCGAATCCCGTCGGGGCTACTGAGATGAAGGCCCTTGCCAGGGCAACAACTGGCAGGGGCCTTTGTTGCGTTCGCGGTGAGGATCTCCGGGCCTATGACACATCCGTGACACGCGAGGTCGTGAGTTCTGTCCCTCGGGCGGTGCCCATCGCGTCCAACCACGTCTCCAGTGAAGCCAGAGCGGTCGCGGCGCCCCACACCGACAAGCAACGTCCCCGGCGGCCAGGACGCAACGCGGCCTGGCTAGCCGATCCGCAGTATCAGGTGGACGCTGCTCTTCACTCTGATAGCCGCCCAGCGCACGTGCTGTCAGCCGATAGTCGGGCCCGTGGCACGCCGCCTGCCGACAGCAGCGTAGCTATCCCCCCACGCACCGCTACTCGCGGGGTTGGGCACCGTAGAGTGTGGCCCACGAGCCCGAGAATGGCCCGGGCCGAACAGGCAGAAGGGAGGCCCAGCATGGCTGACGAGGCCCCTAAGGTCAAGAAGGACAAGAAGCCCAAGAAGGACAAGAAGCCCAAGAAGGACAAGAAGGACAAGAAGGCCTGATCCTTCCGAGTTCGAGAACGCACACACTGAAACCTCTTGGGACTGGGGACTCACCCCGGTCCCAAGTCTTTTTCCGAGGGCCCGGGGAGCGTCTCCCCGTGAACGCCGGTGGAGCACGATCGGAGGGCCATCGACGGGTGACGCCGCATGTTCGAGGACGCCCGCCCACTGGACATCGTGAATACCGTAGACGCCCAGTCGAAGCTGCCCGAATCCGCGCGGCTGATCTGCTGGGCCTAACCTTCTGCCTCGGCCGCGGCGCGGACGAAGAGAGGATGTTCAGACCGAGCCCAGCTCGGGAGTGGCGCGGGCTCAGCTCCGTGTCAATTGTGGAAGAGGATCTGGTGCCCCCGGTCAGCAAGCTTGGCTGTGTGCAGTGCGAGGTGATGCCTGCAGAATTCCAGCGTCAGGGCGGTCGGTCCCTCGCCGACCACCACGACAGCCACGGATGGAGCCACGCACTGGTCGCATTTGAAGGTCGGCTTGTCGTCGGCCGGCTGAATCGCCTGGAAGCTGGTGGTGGGCATGGTGGCCCGCCTCGCTGTTTCGCCGTAGGTGCCCATGGTTGCTGCTTCGTTCTGGAGACCGGCTCGGGCTCATCTTCACGGTGAAGGTTCTCGGTTTCCGACCACAGTCTACGGGCGCATCCGGTTTGGCGCCGTCGACCCTTCGGCTCGGTCAGGCTACCCCCCCGCCGACGCTGGTGCGCCTGAGGCGTCGTACGCTTCCCGCATGGCTTACGAGCAGAAGACCCGGCCCACTGACGACTCGGTGCTGGAGTTCCTGCACGCGGTGGAGCCGGCCCGCCGCCGCGCCCAGGGACTGGAGCTGCTCGAGATCTTCTGTGAGGAGACCGGGGCTGAGCCGCTCATGTGGGGGCCTTCGATCGTCGGCTTCGGGCACGTCCGCTACACCTACGCCACGGGCCACTTTGGTGAGATTGGCCGCGTGGGGTTCAGTCCGCGCAAGGCGGCCCTGACGTTGTACGGACTGACCTTGTACGGCAGCAACGCGGACTTGCTGGAGAAGCTCGGTAAGTACCGTGTCGGGAAGGGGTGCCTGTACGTCAACAAGCTCGAGGACGTGGACCTCGATGTTCTGCGTCAGCTCATCCGGCGCGGGTGGGCTGATACCGAGACCTTCACCGCCACTCATCCCCACGCCGTCGTGGAGCCGGTCCAGCCGGCCCCGACAGTCGAGGGCGACTCCTGATCCTCACCCCAAGCCAGGGGGGACCAACGGGCGGTTAGCAACCCCGGTTCTCCCGTTCGGGTCGTCTTCGTCGCTGGGGGCCGGATCACACCCGACCCGAAAGGGTCAGCCGAAAAGCGCGGTCTTGGCCTTCGCGGCACTGTCGGACAGCTTCGGGCCGTCGACGAGCATCCCTTCCAGCCGGACCCGGTTGTCGTTCCAACAACTCCGGACCCGGTGTTGGCAATCCACGCTGTCCCCGCACAGGCCATCGCCGGCGTCGTCCAGGGTCGCTGGCCGAGGCGCCGGGAAGTAGTGGTCGGTGCTGAGCGCGGTCTGCGCCTCCACCACGAATTCACCCAACTCCGCCGGCGGTGAGCCGGCGTCGTGCGCGACGCTGATCCTGACCCGGTAGAGGTAGCTGTCCAGCGGGTGTCGTGTCTCGAGCGCGGGCAGACCGAACCGGAGAGAGAAGCGGTCCAGCTCGTCCGGTCCGATCTCCTGGTGCAGCGCCTTGCGCAGCACGGTGCCGGACGGGGGATCGTCAGGGAGTTCGAGGTCGTAGCTGGGGCCGAGATCGGTGGCACTGGCGAACTGACAGACGTGGATCACCTGGGAGTCGACGATCGTCACCAGAGCCTCGGTCAGGCCGACCCGGCTCGTCCCTGGGTTGCGGAGCGAGACGTCGACCTCGGCGGCCCGCTCCGGCCCGGCGGCCAGCACCTCAAGGGAGGAGACGACCAAGCCAGCGCTTGCCCGGCTGGTCGGCGCAGACGTGGCCCCCGGCGGCGCCAGCGCGAGCACGCCGACCGCCACCAACGCCAGCCCCACCGCACCGCCCAGCGCGATCCGCCGGAAGCTCGCGATCACGATGGCCAGCACAGCGCTGGCGGCTGCCAGGGTCAGCAGGGTGATCCCCACCGCACGCATCGTCCGGTCGATGTCGAGGCCAAGGACGGCGAGAACCACCCCGAGGAGGGAGCCCGAGGCCACGATCAGTTCCAGCAGCGGGGGGCGGTGGCTGTCCCTGGCCGGGGTGGTCATGCCAGGAAGCTTACGGAACCGGCAGACCCAGGGGAATGCGCGGGAGTTGCCGCAGGGATAGCGCGCGACCACCACAAGGCCGATGTGGTCCCGCCCTCCGGCGTAGCCGGGGCATCATGGGTTGCGTCAACGACGTGTTGCTCGCCGGCCGACGGCGGCACGCGAGCTGCGGCGGTCTATGACGAACGAGGAGAGACAACCCATGGGCGAGCACCCCGGCACCCACACGCCGGTCACCTTCGACAGCTGCTCCCACATTGACGGACCGTTCTACCACGGCACGAAGTCCTCGCTCGAGGTCGGCACCGAGCTCGTTGCCGGCTATGACTCCAACTTCCAGGATGGCCGGGTGTCCAGCAACATCTACTTCACAGCGCTCGTGGAGACAGCCGCGTGGGGAGCCGAGCTGGCCACCGCGCTGGCCGGGAGCGGGGAACGCGGGCACCTCTACGTCGTCGAACCCTTAGGCCCGTTCGAGGACGACCCCAACGTGACGAACAAGCGATTCCCCGGCAACCCCACGCAGTCCTACCGGACCCGCCAACCGCTACGCATCGTCGCCGAGCTGGAGCGCTGGCAGGGCCACGACCCCGAGCTACTGAAAGGCATGCTGGACCACCTCGCGCAGCTCGGGGAGCAGGGTCTCGACGTCATCGAGGACTAGCGCGGAGCTGCCGCCGTCGGCTGACTCCTAGCGACACCGAGCGCCAGCGGTATCAGGTCGTGAAGCGCCCGGCGGGCGTCCTCTGGGCCGGATACGCTCTGGTCCTGATGAACCTGGACCCCCTAAGGAGGAGGCCTCATGCAACGACGCATCATCACTTCGCTCATCGCCCTTGCAGCAAGCACCTGCATCACACTCGGCTCCACCGCCTCGATCGCGGACGCCCACGCACCCAAGCCCAAGCCGCAGCCCGTCTATGTCGCCCTCGGCGACTCCTACGCCGCCGGGTTGGGCAGTGGAGCCCCGTTCGACGTCAATCCTGACTGCCTTCGGTCAGTCAACGCGTACCCGAGTCTTCTCGACCAGAAGTACCCGAGGCTTGGCAGCCTGGATTTCGAAGCTTGTTCCTTGGTGAACAACACGATCGCGGGGCTGGCGGCTCAGGTCTCCCCCAACGCCCTTGCCAAGGTGGTCACGCTGACGATCGGGGGCAATGACATCGGCTTCGTCCCCGTTCTGACAAGCTGTCTGAACCAGCCGCCCAACACGGCGTGCAAGAACGACCCCGCGCCCGCGCCGCCTGGCTGGACTGTGGAAATGGCGGTGAACGCTGCTCTCGAAGCGCTCCCCGGCGGGCTCAGTGCCGCGCTGCAGCAGATCCAGGCCGCCTACCCCAATGCGAAGATCTACGTCAGCGGATACCCCAGACTGCTCAATCGCTTCGGCAAGGTGGGCACCTCACTCTGCACACTGGCCCCAGGCGTCACGGTCCAGAAGATGGACGCGGTGTGGCTGAACCAGGTTGCGGACAAGCTCAACGGCAAGATCCGCTTGGCGGTCGCCCAAGCCAAGAAGCAAGACGTGAGGGTGAAGTATGTCGATGTCTCGAAGGCCTTCAATGGACATGGCCTCTGTGGAGGCGGCAGTTCGTGGATCGACCCCGTGACCGGCCATACGACTGCTCGTGGCCAGAAGGCCTACGCGCAGCAGTTCCACGCTGCGGGAGTGGGGAAGTAGCCCGAAGCCGTACCACCGCGAACGCCGCTGGGTGCCTGGGGCATCCGGCGGCGTTCGTCGTGGTCTTGGATCGGGTGCCTGAACATAGTCGCCCACGCTGGGCCGGTCAGCGGATCCGGATCACCGACACCGTGTCGGCTGCGGCGTTGGTGACGTAGGCCAGGTGGGTCTTGGGGTCGACGGCCACGCCTTCGGGTGTCCGTCCGACCCGGACTGTGGTGGTCAGCTTTCGGGTGGTGGTGTTGATGACCGAGACGGTGTTGCTGCGGCTGTTGGCCACGTAGAGCAGGCCTTTGTTCAGGTCGACGGCTAGGCCGGTGGGGGATCTTCCGACCGCGATGGTTTCGAGCTGCGCACGGGTGGTGGTGTCCACGATCGACACCGTGTTGTCGGGGTAGTTGGTCACGTACGCGAGGTGGGCTTTCGGATCCACCGCAACCCCGTAGGGTCCGCTGCCGACCTTGGTGTAGGCGGCCTTGCCCGAGGGTGTCGAGTCGATGCCGCCGAGTTTGTCGGCGGACTGGCTCGTGGCGTAGGCGGTGTGCGCGGTGGTGTCCGCGGCCACGTCGACGGGTACCTTGACCCGTCTCCGTCGGGTCACTTCGTGGGTGGCGGTGTCGATGATGGCGATGGTGCTGTCCATTTCCGTCACGTAGAGCAGGCGGGCGTCCGGATCGACCGCCAGCGCGTAGGGTCCGCTCCTGGTGGCGATCGTGCCCGTGACGTTCCCGGTGGTGGTGTCGATGATGGACACGGTGTCGCTGGTGTGGTTGGCCACGTAGGCGGTGTGCGTTTTCGGATCCACCGCGACATCTTGCGGTTCGGCCCCGACGGGGATCGTCGCGACCACGTGGTGGGTCGAGGTGTCGATGACCGACACGGAATCGCTCGATTGGTTGGTCACATACGCGCGGTGGGCCGCGG
>JBAVKY010000092.1:0-5294 GCA_049688555.1 Propionicimonas sp. | reverse complement strand
CAGGAATGCCATTCGCTCACCTGGCGCGCGCAGGTGGTCCAGCCGTTCCAGCTGTGCGGCAGAAATCGTGCCGTCCACGAACGCCACGCAGACCTGCGACGGATCGCCGTCCGGGTACGGGTTTGCGGCCAGAACGGCCTCCAGTTCGGCCGCGCTGCGGACCACCACGGCCACCTCGAGTCCGAACCGCTCAGTGATCGCAGTCCCGAGTTTGGTCGCCAGCTTCGGGGCCGGGGCGTCGGCCCGAAACAGCAGGTTCCCCGAATTCAGGTGCGTCGACACCTGAGTCCAGCCCAGGCCGGCCGCCGCCGCTCGCAATTCCGCCATGGGCACCCGCTGCTTCCCACCGACGTTGACGCCACGCAACCAGGCGACCACGCCGGATCCGGGTTGCGGTACGGGTGTGGTCATGGTTGCATCGTGCTCGTCAACGCCACGGAAGGCCAGCCCATGCACCACGTCAGTCTCATCGGTGCTCCCACCGACATCGGCGCCTCCAGGATCGGGTGCCGGCTCGGGCCGCAAGCCCTCCGCGTGGCAGGGATCGATCACGCGCTGCGTCGCTTCGGCTGCGACGTGCGCGACACCGGCGATCTCACCGGTCCGGAGAACCCGCAGCGTGGTCCGGTGGCCGGCTACCGACACCTCGGCGAGGTCACCGCCTGGAACCGCAGCGTCTTCGACGCCACCGCCCACGAGCTTGCCGAGGGGCGCCTGCCGATCCTGCTCGGCGGGGATCATTGCCTGGCGATCGGCTCGATCAGCGCCGTGGCCGCCCACTGCCGTGCCACCGGTCGCAAACTCCGGGTCATCTGGGTAGATGCCCACGCGGACTTCAACACCGCCGAACTGACCCCTTCCGGCAACATCCACGGGATGCCCGTGGCGTGCCTAGCGGGACACGGACCAGAGGAGTTGACCACCTTGGCCGGCACGGCCGCGGCGCTCACCACCGATCAGATCCGCCAGGTCGGCCTGCGCAGCGTGGACGAGGGCGAGAAGGCTTTCCTGGCCAGGGAGGGCGTCGAAGTCTTCGACATGCGCTTTCTCGACGAGATCGGGATGCGCCGCACGATGGTGCGGGCGCTGGCCGGGTTGGACGAGGCGACCCACCTGCACATCAGCCTGGATCTTGACTTCATCGACCCCGAGATCGCGCCTGGCGTTGGAACACCCGTGAGGGGTGGACCCACCTACCGAGAAGCGCAGCTGTGCATGGAAATGATCGCCGACACCGGCTTGCTGGGCTCGCTCGACCTGGTCGAACTCAACCCAGCCCTAGACGTCCGCAACGCCACGGCGGAGTTGGCGGTGGACCTGGTCGAATCCCTGTTCGGCAAGAGCACCCTGCAGCGGCTGCACGAGTGCTGAGTCAGTCGACCGGCGCCTTCAGGTAGCTCGTCGGGGTGATCACGCCGGCCACACTCAGGTTGGTGTCGGCGGCGGGCGCGATGTCGGTGTTCTGCGCACTCACAGCGATCCAGCCACCTTGTGGTAGCCGCGTGACCGCTGCGCTGAAGACCCCTCGCCTCGATTCCGCCGGTTCCCCCTCAGGATCGACCTGGCCCTCGAGCCGCCACCTGGCGTGAACCACTGCCACGTCATCGCCCAACGAACGTTGCGACAGCTTCTCCAGCGTGAGGGTCGAGTCGGGAAAGATCTTCTCAAAACCCCAGGCGTGGGCCCGGCGGATCGACAGCTTGCTGGTCCACCACAACCCGACCACGTTGACGAAGTCCGCGTCATCGACGAAAAGTCCCGCCAACGCGTCAGCGTCAGCGGCGTTCCAAGCTTTGACGAAGGCGAATACCAGGTCGAGCGGGGAGGCGATCGCCGACGGCCCGGCGGGAAGCGGTCGCTTCCCGCCACCGACCACCAGCTTGGCCAGCTGCTTGGCCGTGGCCTTCCGCTTGCCCTGCTTGCCCTGCTTGCCGGCCCCGATGCTCGCTTCAGACGACAAGGGGGCGCTCGGTGGGCAAGATCGGCTTGGGTAGGCGAGAGGATCCCTGCAGGAAGGCGTCCACCCCGTTGGCGCACGACCGCCCCTCGGCGATCGCCCACACGATGAGGGACTGCCCCCGTCCAGCGTCCCCGCAGACGAACACGCCGGGCACGTCGGTGGCGTAGTCGTCGTCCCGAGCGATGTTGCCGCGGCCGTCGAGGGTGACCCCGAGCTGCTCCACCACACCGGAGCGCTGCGGACCGGTGAAGCCCATGGCCAGCAGCACGAGCCTGGCTGGGATGTGCCGATCGGAGTCGGGGATCGGCTCGAACCGCCCGTTGGCCAGTCGCACTTCGCTGACCTGCAGGCCCGCTACGTTCCCCGCCTCATCCCCCACGAACTCGGTGGTGGAAACCGAGTACACCCGGTCCCCCCCCTCTTCGTGCGCGGACGACACCCGGTATGTAATCGGGTAGGTCGGCCAGGGCTGGGACGAGGGTCGGCTGGTCGGAGGCGTCGGCAGGATCTCCAGCTGGGTGACGGAACGCGCTTCCTGGCGCAGCGATGTCCCCAGGCAGTCAGCGCCAGTATCCCCGCCGCCGATGATGACCACGTCCTTACCGGTGGCGAGGATTTGGTCGTCCAGCTCTTGGCCGAGAGCGACCCGGTTGGCCTGCGGCAGGAACTCCATGGCCTGGTGGATGCCCGCAAGTTCCCGCCCCGGGATGGGCAGGTCACGGGCGATCGTCGAGCCAACGGCCAGCACGACGGCATCGAATCGCTCCAGGAGCTCCTCACCGGTGATGTGAACACCGACATCCACGCCGGTCCGGAAGACGGTTCCCTCGAGCCGCATCTGCTTCAGCCGGCGGTCGAGGACCTTTTTCTCCATCTTGAATTCGGGAATGCCGTAGCGCATCAATCCGCCGATGGCGTCCGCCCGCTCGTAAACCACGACGGTGTGACCCGCGCGGGTGAGCTGCTGGGCGACCGTCAGCCCGGCGGGACCTGACCCCACGACAGCCACCGTCTTATTGGTGTGCCACTGCGGGGTCTGGGGCACCACGCGCCGGTCGTCCCAGGCCCGATCGATGATGGCCACCTCGACGTTCTTGATCGTGACCGGCTCACGGTTGATGCCCACCACGCAGGCGGTCTCGCAGGGTGCCGGGCACAACCGTCCGGTGAATTCCGGGAAGTTGTTCGTGGCGTGTAGCCGCTCCAACGCTGCGCGCCAATCGTCCTGCCATACCATGTCGTTCCACTCGGGGATCAGGTTGCCCAGTGGGCAGCCGGCATGACAGAACGGGATGCCACAGTCCATGCACCGACCGGCCTGCTGGCTGATGATCGGCAGCACGGCCTTCCCTGGTGAGCCCGGGTAGACCTCATTCCAGTCATGCACGCGGTCGGCCACGGGCCGCCGTTCGGCGACCATCCGCGGGGTGGTCATGAAGCCACGGGGATCAGCCATGAGCCGCCTCCATCATCATCTTGACGATCGATTCCTCGTCCAGGCCTGCCGTTTCGGCCTCGGCCTTCGCCTGCAGCACCCGCGCATAATCGCGCGGGATCAAGGTGGTGAACCGGTCGGCCAACTCGCCGTCGGTCAGGGTGAGCAGCCGCTCGGCCACGGCCGAGCCGGTCTCGTCGCGATGGAGCACCAACAGTTGCCGGATCCGTGCCACGTCAGCCGTGTTCGCGGGGGTCGGGTCCACCAGTTCGGTGTTCAGTCGTTGCAGCGCCAGGTCGAGGATCCACGCCACACCTCCCGACATGCCAGCCGCGATGTTGCGGCCGGTCGGGCCAATGATGAGCGCCTCGCCACCGGTCATGTATTCGCAGGCGTGGTCGCCCACACCCTCGACGACGGCGGTCGCCCCCGAGTTGCGGACGCAGAACCGCTCGCCCACCTGCCCTCGGATGAAGATCTGACCGCTGGTGGCCCCGTACGCGATGACGTTGCCGGCGATGATCTGTTCCTCGGCGACGAAGGGAGCGTTCCGAGCGGGACGGACGATCAGCCGTCCCCCCGATAGTCCCTTGCCGAAGTAGTCGTTACTGTCACCGACCAGGCGCAAGGTGATGCCGCTGGGCAGGAAGGCGCCGAAGCTCTGGCCGGCAGTCCCCCGCAGCGTCAGGTCGATGGTGTTCTCGGGAAGGCCCTCTCCGTTGGTCACCACCGTCACCCGGTTGCCCAGAATCGTGCCTACCGTCCGATCGACGTTGCGGACGGTCAGGTCCGCCCGCACCAGCTCGCCACGCAAGAGCGCCGGCTCGCAGATCTCGATCAGCTGGACGTCCAGCTTGTTGCTGAGGCCGTGATCCTGCTCGACGATCCGGTGCAACGGGGCGCCTGCGGCGACCTCGACCCGGTGAAGCACAGGGCTGAGATCCAGTCCGTGGGCCTTCCAGTGGTCGACCGCGGTCTTCGTGCGCAGCACCTCCACGCGGCCGACAGCCTCTTCGATCGACCGGAAGCCGAGCGCAGCCAGGTACTCGCGGACCTCCTGGGCGATGTATTCGAAGAAGTTCACCACGAAGTCGGCGTGACCGGAGTACTTCGCCCTCAGCTCGGGGTTCTGGGTCGCCACGCCCACCGGGCAGGTGTCGAGGTGGCAGACCCGCATCATGACGCACCCGGTCACCACGAGTGGGGCGGTGGCGAAGCCGAATTCCTCCGCACCCAGCAGGGCACCGATGACCACGTCCCGGCCGGTCTTGAGCTGGCCGTCGACCTGGACCACGATGCGATCCCGCAGTCCGTTGAGGAGCAGGGTTTGCTGGGTCTCGGCGAGGCCCAGTTCCCACGGCCCGCCGGCGTGCTTCAGTGACGTCAGCGGGGCCGCACCGGTGCCACCGTCGTGGCCAGAGATCAGCACGACGTCGGCCTTGGCCTTCGCGACGCCGGCTGCCACCGTCCCGACGCCGACCTCGGCGACCAGCTTGACGTGCACCCTGGCGACAGGGTTCGCGCACTTGAGGTCGTGGATCAGCTGCTTGAGGTCCTCGATCGAGTAGATGTCGTGGTGCGGCGGCGGCGAGATGAGCCCCACGCCCGGGGTCGAGTGCCGGGTCTTCGCGACCCAGGGGTAGACCTTGGGTCCGGGCAGCTGGCCGCCCTCGCCGGGCTTGGCGCCCTGCGCCATCTTGATCTGCAGCTCCTTTGCGCTGACCAGGTACTCGCTGGTGACGCCGAAGCGTCCCGAAGCCACCTGCTTGATCGCGCTGCTCCTCGAGTCGCCGTTGGGGAGCGGCTCGTAGCGCGCCGGGTCCTCGCCGCCCTCCCCGGTGTTGGACTTGCCGCCGATCCGGTTCATCGCGATCGCCAGCGTCTCGTGCGCCTCGCTCG
>JBAVKY010000091.1:0-8344 GCA_049688555.1 Propionicimonas sp. | reverse complement strand
CGGGCCAAGACCCGAGCCGGCTGGCGGCTCCGCCAACCCCGGCCCGGCCTCTTCACCTGGCGAAGCCCGCTGGGCCGCCACTACTGGATCACCCCCGACGGCCTCACCCACAACGACCCCGACCACCGCCCTCGGAATGATCCCGGCGACGTCCCTCAGAGCGCCCCCGACCCACCAGAATCCGAGAACGACCCGCCCAGCCAGGCCCCGGGATAGCCCCCCGACGAGACGCACGCCTCGGCAGCCGCGCGACCTGCGGCCACCCTCTCGTGCCCTGGTGAAACAGCCTGCCCATCGCCCGGTGCAATACGCCGGGTGGGGCGAACAAGCTCCGCGCTGACGTCGCAGCTGCCTACCCAGGCTTCGGCCAGTACCTTGGTTTCGGCTTCCGACACAACTACCCCTCTGGCGGCAACATCCAAGTCTGCGTCAAGACCCCCAACACGGGAGCTGGGGTCCCTGGCCAGACAACCCTTGGGTGCAAGAACATCTCCGTTCGCACGAAGGCCTATTACTTCGGGCACATCGTGCGATGGAGCGGGGACACCAAAGCCCAGAAGACTTCCTGGTATGTGACAAGCAGCGGCAAGCGCCGATGGATCGCCGACACGAAGACCTACTGGTGCTTGCGGAACCACGGAGCGCCTGCGCCGAACGTGCTGTCGTCGCGCGCCCTTGACCAGTTGCCGGACGAATGGGGCGTCCGCGCCACCTGCAGCTGAGGACTACCGGCCGGGGCTGGGCGGGAGACCGCCAAGTGGACCCGCGGACACGCTCATCCGGCGACTCCCGCTCCTCCCCTGCCATGCTGCAACAGACTGTTCTCCCTAACGGCCCCGGCTTGGCGGGAACGCCCAGGGTCTCATCCAGGTAGGCCGAGTCGGGCACCACCGTCGGCGCGCCGGACCGGCGGCCCCGGCCGTCCGCTCCGGTCCGGTCAGCGGGCGGTTTTTGCCCCGAGTGCTCGTCGGAGAGACAATGCTGTCACGTCGCACCTTGAGACCGTTGTCACGCCTGCCGAGAGTGCTGGCCGGACAGCGGCCCTGACCTGGCATCACTACTCAAGAAGGACCTACATGTCCGCCGGCAGTTCTGCTTTCCCGGGCGTCCCTGACGTCATCAACGGCAACGCCGCCGTCGCCCATGTGATGAAGCACGTCTGCGGCGGGGTGATCGGCTACCCGATCACCCCGTCCACGGAGATCGCGGAGATCTTCGAGGCTGCACGCGCCGAGGGCCAGCTGAACGTGTGGGGAAAGCACCCCTTCTTCGTCGAGACCGAGGGCGAGCACTCGGCGCAGAGCGGCGCCCTGGGGGCTGCGCTGACCGGGGGCAACTTCATCTCCAATGCCTCCTCCAGCCAGGGGATCCTGTACGGCCTGGAATCCCACTACGTCACGGTCGGCAAGAAGATCGGCGGCTTCGTACTGCACGTGGCGGCGCGGGTGGTCACCAAGCACTCCCTCAATGTCATGGCAGGGCACGACGACATCTACGCCATGCTGCCGACCGGCTATACGATCCTGTTCGGTTCCAATCCGCAGGAAGCGGCCGACCTTGCCGCCATCTCCTACCGGGCCTCGTCGCTGTCACTGATCCCGGTCGCCAACACGATGGACGGCTTCGCCACCAGCCACGTGATGAGCGAGGTGCTGCTGCCCGAGCCCGCGCTGCTGCGGGGGTACCTCGGTGATCCGCAGGGACGAATCGCGTGCCCGACCCTCGCCCAGGAACTGCTGTTCGGCGCCAAGGGACGGCGCTTCCAGCTGACCCGCTACCTCGACCGGCACTCCGACGACTTCGACGCCGGCCGACTCGTCGCGCTGCGTGCCAAGCTGGACGCGCTGGCTACGGCCATCGAAGCCGACAACGACGGCTCCCTGATCGATCAGACCCACGATCTGGTGCCGGAGTCACTGCGGGCGCAGTGGCGGCGGCAGTGGCTCAACGCCTGGCCCAAGGGCACCCGGCAGCTGGTTCCCGCCCTGGTGGATCCGCACAACCCTGGGCTCACCGGTCCGGTCCAGAATCAGCCTGACTTCCAGGCGGGCTCGGCCGACCACCGCACCCACTTCGCCAGCGCCGTTCCCAGCCTGGTGCGGCAGGCGATGGCGGAATACCGCGACCTCACCGGACGCGACTACTCCCCCGTCCTCAGCTACGGCTGTGAGGACGCCGACTACATCATGGTCGGCCTGGGCTCCATCACCGACGACGTCCGCGCCATCCTGCCGTACCTACGAAGCCAGGGGATGAAGGTCGGCGTGGTCTCGGTCAAGCTGCTGCAGCCGTTCCCAGACGCGGAGTTGGTGGCAGCGATCGGATCCGCGAAGGCCATCACCGTCCTCGAGCGCTCCGATGACACCGCGCTCACCCGGCTGGTCACCCAGGCGATGTTCCGCGCGCGGGCGAACGGGGAGGCGGACGATTCCGCCCAGCCCTACCCGGGAATCTCGGCCCTAGCCGCGCTCCCGCGGATGACCACGGCGATCTTCGGCCTCGGCGGGCACGACGTGCAGCCCCGGCATCTCGTGGCGGCCTTCAAGAACATGACCGCCGCGGCGCCCGCGCCACTGGTTTACCTGGGCTCCCAGTTCTTCACGGCGAACCCGACCCCCACCGTCGCGGCGATCCAGGAACGGCTGCGTCAGGCCTACCCGGAAACCGAGCTGATGGCTCTGGAAACCGAGCCCAACCCTGTGGTGCTGCCACTGGGCGCCCTGCGGATCCGATTCCACTCAGTGGGCGGCTACGGCACCGTGGCCACCGGCAAACTGTTGACCGACCTGCTCGCCTCACTGCTGCGCATGCACTCGAAATCGGCACCCAAGTACGGCTCGGAGAAATCCGGGGCGGCCACGAACTACTACATCACGCTGTCTCCCGAGCCGGTGCTGCTCACGAACGCAGAGCTCGAGGACGTCGAAGTCGTCATCGCCCCTGACCACCAGGTGTTCTCCCACACCAACCCGCTGAAGGGGCTGGTCCACGGCGGAACCCTGATCATGCAGTCCGACAAGACGCCCGTTGACGTCTGGCGCGACCTGCCGGCGCATGCCCGCCGGGCGATTCGGGAGCGCGGCATCCGGCTCCTGGTACTCGACGCCTTCGCGATCGCGCGCGCCCATGCCCCGAACCCGCAGCTGGAAACCCGAATGATGGGCATCGCCTTCATCGGCGCCATCATCGGCCATGTCGATGGGGTGGCCCGCGGTGGATCGGCCACCCAGATCGAGGCAGAGGTCCGCTCGGAACTGGCCAAGAAGTTCGGACGCCGGGGCAGCACCGTCATCGAGGCCAACATGGCCGTCATCCGTGATGGCATGGGCGCGGTCGCCGTCGACTACGCCGATCCGGCGTTCGCGGCTGTCGAGGCCGACACCCAGCGCGTCGGGCGGAAGGCAGCCCTGTCCCTGTCGATGACGCCTACGGTGACCCAGGCACGCAGTAGCGGACTGTTCGACCCCGCGTACTTCGAGGAGATCCTCGCCAAACCGTTGCGGGAGGGCACGATCGACGAAGCTCCCGTCCTGCCCGGCACCGGCCTGTTCATGCCGGTCGGCACCGGCGCCGCCAAGAACAAGGGGATCTTCCGTCGGACGATCCCGGTCTTCGACGCGGCGGCGTGCACCGGGTGCATGGAGTGCGCTCTGGCCTGCCCGGACAACGCGATCCCGAACACCGGGCATGAAATCGGCGACCTGTTGGGAGCCGCGATCGACGCCGCGGTGACCGCCGGGGGCGAACGTGCCGCATGGTACGGCTTCGTGCCGCAGTGGTCCGACGAGATCCGCCGACGCTTCCGTGACGACACGGCCGACACCGCCTTCGCCGTAGTCGCCCGCGACGCCGCCAGCGTCCGTCCCATCGAGGCGTTGCCCACCCACCAGCTCGACGGCGTCTTGACTGCCCTGGCAGCGTTCCCCGTGGCGAGGACCCGGCCGCTGTTCGATGTGCTGGAAAAGCAGCAGGCTGGCACCGGAGCGCTGTTCTCCGCTGTGATCGACCCGTGGAAATGCACCGGCTGCCTGCAGTGCATCGAGGTCTGTGGACCGAACGCGCTGGCGCCGGTGGAACAGGACGACCCGCTGCTGGACGAGCTCGAAGCCAGATTCGAGCGCTTGACACAGCTGCCCGAAACGCCGAAGCGGCTGACCCGCGACGCCACCGCACCGGGCGGCGAGATCAAGCGGATCCTGCTGAACCGGTCCGACTACTACTCGATGACCGGTGGCCATGGCGCGTGCCGGGGCTGCGGCGAGGTGACCGCCATCCACCTGTTGAACTCGCTGAGTCACCGGGTCGGCGAAGACCGGACGGCCGCCCACCTTCGGATGCTGGAGGACACCCTTGCCCGGCTGATGGCGCTGCAGGATTCGCTGTCTCCCACCAGTTCGCGGCGTTCGCGGCTGGTCGACACGGTGGCAGAGCTCGAGCGTCGCCTCTACCTCTACGAGTCCGGGCCCACCGGCAACGGGCCGTCGTCGACAGTGATCGCGAACTCGACCGGCTGCTCGAGCGTCTACGCCTCGACCATGCCGTTCTCGCCCTACCTCGACCCGTGGGTGAACGGCCTGTTCCAGGACGCCCAACCACTGGCGGTCGGTATCTTCGAAGGCCTCGTCTCCGGGCTGGTCAGCGAGGTGAGGGCGCTTCGGGTGGCTCGACTGCTGCTGGACGGCACGTACGATCCCTCAGCGCACGAGGCCGCCCTGAGCACGCTCTCCTGGCGCGACTTCACCGCTGAGGAACGTGCCCTGATCCCCGTCGTCCTCACCATCAGCGGTGACGGGGCCGCCTTCGACATCGGGTTTGGTGCCATGTCGCGGGTGCTGGCCGGCGGCACCCCGATCAAGTCGCTGGTGCTCGACACTGGTGGCTACTCCAACACCGGCGGCCAGGCCTCGACGGCGAGTTTCGCGGGCCAGGACGCCGATCTGGCTCGCTACGGCAGCGCTCACCCGGGCAAACAGGAGTCACGCAAGGAGATCGGCCTGCTCGCAGCCTTCCACCCCGGCGTCTACGTGTGCTCGGTGGCGACCGCCTACCACGGTCACTTCCTGCGGGCCAGTGCCGACCTGCTGGGCTACAACCAGGGCGCCGCGCTGATGATCGCCTACACCCCCTGCGACACCGAGAACGGGATGGCCGAGGACATGGCGACCGCACGCTCGCGGCTTGCCGTCGAGAGCAGGGTGAGCCCGCTGTTCACCCACGATCCCCGGCGGGGCACGACCCTGGCGCAGCGATTCAGCCTTGAGGGCAATCCCGATCCGGACGGCTTGTGGGTCACCACCACGTTGCCCTACCGCGACGCCCGCGGGGCGCTCCAGCTGAAGACGATGCCGCTCACGCCCGCCGACTTCGCCCTTGGTGAGCAGCGGTTCGCCAAACAGTTCCGGTGGCTGGCCGCCCACGAGGAGGACCGGTCCTTGCCGATCGCGGAGTTCGTGGAGTTGCCGGCCGAGCAGCGAACCGCACGGGTCCCATTCGTGTTCACCACGGAGCGAAGCGGCCGTCTGGTCAAGATGGCATGCTCGGCGAGCATCGTCGCCCTAGTGGAAGATCGCCGCCGCTACTGGCGGACGTTGCAGTTCCTGGATGGCAGGTCGGAGGCCATGTTGTCGGTGCAGCATCGCGTCGAGGTTGAAGCGTGGGCCGCCAAGTACAGCGAAGCGCTGGACTCGCGCGAGTCGGCGCTCGATGTGATCGCCAAGGCGATGGCTGACCTTGCCACCTCGAGCGAGGCACCCGCCGGCGGGCCGCTTCGGCTTGGTCTCGGCTTCGGCGGACTGATGGACGCCCAGGCCGCTGCGGCGCCGGCGGCAGCCACCGCCTTGGCCGAGCGGCCGATCTGGCTGGACGAGGTGGACATTCCCCGGTGCAACGACTGCGCCACCTGCTACCAGGAACTGCCACAACTGTTCGAGAAGGCCACCATCGTGGTCGACGGGATCCCCAAGACCGTCGGACGGATGCGTCCGGACGCCCTGGAGGGCTTGGAGGTGGACGCGGACCTTGCGGCCAGGATCACGCGGGTCAAGGCCACGTGTGACGCGGAGATCATCCAATGACCACGCCGTCGTTCACCAACCAACTGGGCCTGCTCGAGCGGCGACTGGTGGCCGATCCACGGGCCTTCCGGGAACTTTTCACCGCTGACGGCATGGAAGCGGTTGCCTGGGAATTCCAGCAACCCGAGCTCAGCTCTGAGTTCACCTGGCAGCTGTGGCACGTGCTGAGTCGCGACGATGACGCCAGCCGGGTGTTGATGCGGTTCCTGTGGCAGCTCCCCCTCGGCAAGAAGCGCATGTTCGTGCGTGCCCTCGACAGCCACCTGTCCAAGCAGTACCCGATGTTCGCCGGGCTATCGCAGAACTGGCCGGCGGGAAACGCGATCGGACCCTACATCCGGGAGCCGCAGGACCGCTCAGAGGACTTCGAGTTGGTCAACAAGGGCTTCCTCGGCTACATGGATCTCGGTTTCACTCGACGAGATGTCGAACTGTTCGTCTGGTTGGAGGCGCTGCGGGACAAGCAGTGCGCCGAGGCGCCCTGCGAACTCGGGGTCCTGATCGCCGGCCACGCGGAACCCCAGGGCGGCTGCCCCGTGAAGATCCACATCCCCCAGATGTTCGAGCTGATTGGCAACGGCAAGTTCCGTGAGGCGCTCGAGATGCTGGAGTCCTGCAATCCCCTGCCGAACGTCACCGGACGGGTCTGCCCGCAGGAGTTGCAGTGCCAGGGCATGTGCATCCACAAGCAGTCGATGACCATCGGCCAGTTGGAGTGGTTCCTGCCCGAGTGGGACAAGCTCGCCAACCCGAACGGGGCCAGGGCGCGTCTGGCCGGCATTCACGATCCGTGGCGCACGGCCACCCGTCCACCGGTGGCGATCGTCGGCTCAGGTCCATCCGGGCTGATCACGGCCTACCTGCTGGCGGCCGAGGGCTTCCCGGTGACGTTGTTCGAGGCCTTCCACGCCCTCGGCGGGGTGTTGCGCTACGGCATCCCCGAGTTCCGGCTCCCCAACCAGCTGATCGACGACGTGGTCGAGAAGATCCGGCTGCTGGGAGGGCGGTTCGTCACCAACTTCGTGGTCGGGAAGACCGCGACCCTGGAACAGCTGCGCGAGGCCGGGTTCGCCCGGGTCTTCGTCGGCAGTGGTGCCGGCCTGCCGCGCTTCCTCAACGTGCCGGGTGAACACCTGCTCAACGTCATGTCGGCCAACGAGTTCCTGACCCGCGTCAACCTGATGCAGGCCAACCGGACCGATCACGAGACTCCGCTGCCGGCCACTGAGGGCAAGCAGGTGCTCGTGATCGGTGGTGGTAACACCGCGATGGACGCCGCCCGCACCGCTCGCCGGTTGGGTGGCCAGGTCACCATCGTCTACCGGAGGACCCGCAGCGAGATGCCGGCCCGCGTCGAGGAGCTTGAGCACGCTCTCGAAGAGGGCATCGAATTGGCAGTGCTGCGTTCGCCGATCGAGTTCATCGGTGACGAGAAGACCAACTTCGTGACCAGCGCGACGGTGGAGGTCATGGGGCTGGGCGAACCGGACGCGTCGGGCCGCCGACGTCCCGTTCCCACCGGACGCACCACGTCCCTGCCGGCCGATCTGGTGATCATGGCGCTGGGGAACTCGGCGAACCCGATCATCAAGGACTCCGAACCACGCTTGTCGGTGTCCTCGTTCGGAACCATCGTTCAGGCCAACGAGCACTCGAAGGAGACCACGCTGGCGGGGGTCTACACCGGCGGGGACGCTGCTCGCGGCGGCTCGACGGCCATCCGGGCGGCCGGGGACGGCCAGTCCGCGGCCCGCGAAATCATCGGCACCCTGGCGGACGCGGACCCCGCCGAAGTCAGGGATCAGGTGGCGCGGGCGCTCGCCTATACCGAGATGGCGTGCGAATTGCCGGTCGTCGTAGCCAAGCAGCACCTCAGCCTGGGCATCGAGGAGTTCACCGTCCGAGCCCCGGTGGTCGCCCGGTCGGCCCGCGCCGGCCAGTTCGTCCGCGTCCTGCCGGTGGCGGACGGGGAGCTGATTCCGCTGACGCTGGCCGACTGGGACGTGGAGTTGGGCACGATCACCCTCGTCGTGCAGGGGATGGGCACCAGCACTCTCGAGCTCAACACGATGCGCGTGGGCCAGGCGATCGCCGGTATCGCGGGGCCGCTGGGACGGCCCAGTGACCTGCACCGCTACGACGATGGCTCAACCGTCGTGTTCACCGCCGGCGGCCTCGGGCTGCCGCCGGTCTACCCGATCATGCGGGAGCACCTCAGGCTGGGTAACCACGTCACGCTCATCTCGGGATTCCGCAGCGCCGACCTGATG
>JBAVKY010000090.1:0-7523 GCA_049688555.1 Propionicimonas sp. | reverse complement strand
CCACAGACATCGTGTTCGCCGTCGACTCGATCCCGGCGATCTTCGCAGTCACCCAGGAGACGTTCCTGGTGTTCACCGCCAACGCGTTCGCGATCCTCGGGCTGCGCGCCATGTACTTCCTGCTTGCAGACCTGATGCACCGCTTCGTGTACCTCAAGCTCGGCCTGGGTCTGGTCCTGATCTGGGTCGGGGTCAAGCTGGTCCTGCAGGTCGACCTCTACAAGATGCCCACTTGGCTGAGCCTCGGCGTCGTGGCCACGATCATCACCGTCGCGATTGTGGCCAGCCTGCGCGCCACCCGAAGCGACCACGCGGTGAAGCAGGCTGGGGCCGCGGACACCCCTGCCGCGGACGCCCCTGCCGCGGACACCCCTGCCCACGCCACCGTCGAGGACAAGGAGCCCATCCATGGCTGACCCGACGCACACGCCGGGACGCACCTGGACGCTGCTGACCAACCACGGCCACGTCCTGGTCTTCGTCCACCGCAGCCCTGACGCCAGGGTCCGCGACATAGCCGTGGCAGTGGGCATAACCGAGCGGGCGACCCTGAACATCCTGCGTGACCTCCAGGACGAGGGCTACCTCACGCGGGTGCCCCAGGGCCGCCGGACGCACTACGTCGTCAATGAGCGCCGGCCGTTCCGCCACCCCGCCGAGGCCAACCACCCGGTCGGCGACCTGCTGGCACTCTTCGCCTGACCCCTCGGCCCTTCCTCGAGGAGAACCTGTCACGGGCGGGAAACCTGCTGGGCGCATTGCGCGACGTCGCGGCCAACGCACCAGCCGCCGACATCACCCTCACGGACGGCGAGATCGCCGAACTCACGCGGCAGACCCGGGACCTTCCCCCCGTCACCGGCCTGCGGGCCACCTGGGACGTCGCCACGCGCCGGCCGCTCTGACCCCTTGCCCGCCGACCCCCGAGCTGTGACTACGGTTCCCCTCATGGTTGATCTGCGTCTGGGTAGGGACGTGTCGATCGACGACGTGGACCGAATGCGAGCTCGGCTGTACATCACGACCGGACCCGATCGCAGCCGCAAGTGGTCGGCGTTCTGGGTGCTGCTGGTCCTTGCCGCGATCATCGCCTCAGCCGGGGTCGTCGCCGATTCCACAGCCACCGTGATCGGGGCGATGATCGTCGCCCCGCTGATGACACCCATCCTGGGGACGGCACTGGCACTGGTCCTGGCCGATCGTCGCGAGCTGCTGCACAACGCCGGCCTGGTGCTGGTCGGAGCCATGGCCGTCGTCGCGATCGGCTACTTGGTCGGGGCCCTGCACGCCAACGACGTCCTCGCCGCTACGAACGCACAGGTGGCTGGTCGGGTCAGCCCCAAGCTGATCGACCTCACAGCCGCTCTGGCCACGGGGGTGGTCGGCGCCTTCGCCCTGGTCAGGTCCGACGTCTCCGACACCCTTCCCGGCGTGGCGATCGCGATCTCGCTGGTCCCCCCGCTTGCGGTGGTCGGCCTGACGCTGGAGTCCGGCGCCCCCTCGGAGGCGATGGGCGCGCTGCTGCTGTTCGCCACCAACGTCACGGCGATCATCGCCACCGGCACGTTCGTGCTTCTGGCATTCCGAGTCCGCCACGTCCTGGCCGCCTCAGGGCGGCCGGTTCCGGCGATGTCGAAGCGCACGATCGCGGCGGTGCTCGCCACCGTTCTCGCCGTCGCCCTTCCCCTGGCGTGGGGGACGCTCCTTGCCGCTGTTGAGCAGCAGATCGTCAGGCACGCCCAGCCGGTGGCCGAGCAGTGGGCGGCCGACGAGGGCTGGCTGGTGACCGACCTCTCCTACCGGAATGAGGTCCTGCAGATCGTGGCTCTCGGCTCGCTGCCGGAGGCCGATCCGGCCAAACTTCGCGAGGCGCTCGACGCTGTCGGCCTGGCGAGCGTTGACACCCGGGTGACGCTCGTCCTCGGGGGATCCAAGGAGCTCCCGGGCAACGGCTAGCGTTGGGCCTACACCACAGTGGGGGTCGAGGAACCCTACGACTCACGGGCAGGCCGGATGCGGGGCCGGTGAGGAACGGCGAGTCATCGCCGTTCCGAGCGGTCGGGCGCTTCACGGCGCGCGGAACATGGGCCAGTCCGGAGGAGCGACCGTCAGCAGGGCCAGGGCTGCCAGCAGCCCAACGACCAGCAGGAGGCCCAGCGACCCGGGCAGGGCGGGTGCCACCTGCATCAGGAGGTCGAAGGTCCAGACCGCCACCCACGCAGCAACGAGGAACAGGGCGATGTCCATCACGAACTGGTCGGCGCCCAGCACGCCCACATAGGCGTAGAACCCAACGACGATGACCGCCGATCCAGCGAGCGCCGCTGTCACCACCGCCACCGGGGCACGGGACCGACCATCTGACCTGGCCCGGCCGGTATGACGGGTCGACCACAGCGTCCACGCGAGGAGCGGGACCGAGACCAGCTTCGTGTGCTCCCACACGCTCTCGTTGACCGGGGCGACCAGCCCAACCAGTGCCGAGCCTCCCGACAGGTCGTACACGAAGTGCCAGAACGTCCCGGCAACGGCCACGAAGGCAAGTCCCACCCGCCGCGACCGCGCGCGGACCTGCTGCTTGGTGCCAGCTGCGCGCGTTGCTCCCATTAGGCGCTCCCGGTTCATGCTCCCCGTTCATCGTGGCCCGAAGACCAGCGACCCGCAACGGACCGGGCAATGCGGCCCGAAGCGCTGGAGTCGCCCCATCAGTGGCCGAACCGGATACCCCGGGACCTTCGACCCTTGGCTCGGCGGGAACGAGCAGCGTAGAAGGGAACTGGCCCGATCTCGGACCCTGGTCGCGACCTGCCAGGAGGTTCGCAATGAGGATCACACTGAGCGTCATCAAAGCCGACATCGGCTCGATCGGCGGTCACATCGCACCGTCCCAACGGCTCCTCGAGTCGGTGCGGGCACACGTGGCTGAGCACGGGGCCGGCCTCCTGCTCGACAGTGTCGTAAGCCACACCGGGGATGACATCGCCATCCTCAGCACTCACACGCACGGCGTCGGAGCCACTGACGTGCACGCCCTGGCATGGGAGGCCTTCACAGAGGGCACGCGAGTGGCCAAGGAGCAGGGACTCTACGGAGCTGGGCAGGACCTGTTGAAGGATGCCTTCTCCGGGAACGTGCGGGGCATGGGTCCGGCGGTGGCGGAGATGGAGTTCGACGAACGCCCGAACGAGCCGTTCCTGTTCTTCGCCGCTGACAAGACCGATCCCGGCGCGTTCAACCTCCCTCTCTACATGGCTTTCGCCGACGTCATGAACACCCCAGGCCTCATCCTCTCGCCGAAGATGTCGCAGGGGTTCCGATTCGTGATCATGGACGTGGCCAACACCGAGGGTGATCGAGTCATCGAGCTGAGCGCTCCCGAGGACCTCTACAGCATCGCCGCGCTCCTTCGCGACAGCGAGCGGTACGTCGTCGAGTCGATCTGGAGCCGGGCCAGCGGAGAGCAGGCGGTGGCCGTCGCCACCTCAAGGCTGCACAACATCGCGGGCAAGTACACCGGCAAGGACGACCCGGTCATGCTGGTACGCGCCCAGATGAACTTCCCGGCGACCGGGGAGGTGCTGGAGCCGTTCGCCATCGGTCACTTCGTCGCTGGCTGCATGCGCGGCTCGCACCAGATGCCGCTGATGCCCGTGCCCCTGAACAGCGGGATCAGCTACTTCGACGGCCCCCCGGTCGTGAGTTGTGCTGCGTACTGCGTGCATGAGGGCCGCTTCACCGAGCCGCTCGACGCCTTCGCCCATCCGTTCTGGGACCACGTCCGCGACCAGGTCGCGGCCAAGGCGATCGAGATGCGTCGGCAGGGCTTCTTCGGTGCAGCCATGCTTCCGATGAGCGAGCTGGAGTACACCGGGATCACGGAGAAGCTGCGCGAACTCGACAAGCGGTTCGTGCTGCGAGGCTGAGGGACGCGGTCGACCGGCGCTGGACCCGCCATCGCGAGATGTGCGCGGCATGATGGCGCCATGGCAACGAACACCTCGACTGCCCCGCTCTACGGATGCATGTGGCTCGGCGGCGCCTGGGACGCCGAAGGATTCGGTGCGGCTGAGGTGGCCCACGCCGAGGCGGCGATCGAGGCCGCCCTGGAGATCGGGATCACGGCGTTCGACCACGCCGACATCTACGGCAACGGCAAGGCCGAGGCCGTGTTCGGCGAGGTGCTGGTCCGGTCGGCGGGACTCCGCGAGCGGATCCTGATCCAGACCAAGTGCGGCATCCTGCTCGGTAGCGCGCACCAACCCGGCAGGTACGACCTGAGCGCCGCCCACATCCTCAGCAGCGTCGCCAAGAGCTTGGACCGGCTGCGCGTCGACTCGATCGACGTGCTGCTACTGCACCGACCTGATCCACTCGCGGACCCCGACGAGATCGCATCAGCCCTGTCATCTCTGCGCCAGCAGGGCATGGTCGGGCAGTTCGGGGTGTCGAACATGAGCGGCGAGCAGATCGCCCACCTGCAGGCCCACCTCGACATGCCCCTGGTCGCCAACCAGCTCGAGATGAGCCTGCACAGGCGCGACTGGCTCGAGGCCGGGGTGCTGGTGAACACGACCGACGCAGCCGACAACGGCTTCCCACTCGGCACGATCGAGCACTGCGTCTCACACGGGATCGGCCTGCAGGCGTGGGGGGCACTGGCGCAGGGCCGCTTCACCGGCGGACAGCAGACATCGGCCGATCAGGCGACCGCCCGACTCGTCACGTCGCTTGCCGAGGAGCACGGCACGACGCCCGAGTCGATCGTGCTGTGGTGGCTGCAGAGGCACCCAGCCGGGATCGCACCGGTGATCGGGACCACGGACCCCGGGCGGATCCGCTCCTGCCGGGACGCGGTCAGCCAAGCGCCGCAGCTGTCCAGGGAGGAGTGGTACCGGCTCTGGGTCACTGCCCGGGGCGAGCGGTTGCCCTGAGCCTGGAAGTCCGGCCGCCGACCTGACGGCGAGCTCCGGCGTCCCCGCGCGCCCAATGGGACCGTGTCCATTCGCAGAACCGGCGAACCGGGCGTGTATAACTGGCGAGGGTGATGGCGACATCGCCCGGCGTTCCGTTGTGCCGGGAGGAGAGTTCGCATGCACGATCCGTTGGGTGGCTTGACCGGTGAGGATCTCGCGGCATTCAACCGCGGCGATGACACGCAGTGCTGGAGGCACTTGGGCTCGCACGTCGTGACTGTCCAGGACGACGAGCGCGGCGAGGTGCAGGGCACCCGATTCGCGGTCTGGGCGCCCAACGCCCGGTCGGTCCGGCTGAAGGTCGACGTGGACGGCTCCACCGCCCTGGAGATGATCCCCGTGCCGGGGTCCGGGGTCTGGGCGCTGTTCGTCGAGGGCGTCGGCGAGGGCGCCACGTACCGGTACGACGTCCTGGGCGCCGACGGCGTGCTGCGGGACAAGGTCGACCCGATGGCGCGCTTCGCCGAGACGGCGCCTTCGAACTCGTCCGTCGTCCACGAGAGCGCGTACGCGTGGGGCGATGACGAGTGGATGAGCGCTCGACCAGCCACGGAGCTCCACGAATCCCCCCTCGCGATCTACGAGGTGCACCTGGGCTCGTGGCGCAGTGGCCTGACCTACGTGGACCTGGCCGATCAACTGGTCGCGTACGTGACCTCGATGGGCTACACCCATGTCGAGTTCATGCCGATCACCGAGCATCCGCTGGCGGCCTCCTGGGGGTACCAGGTCACGGGCTACTTCGCCCCCCAGTCCCGCCTCGGCCGCCCGGACGAGCTGCGCCATCTCGTCGACCGGCTGCACCAGGCCGGCATCGGCGTGATCCTGGACTGGGTTCCGGGTCACTTCCCCAAGGACGACTGGGCATTGGGCCGGTTCGACGGCACGGGGCTGTACGAGCACCCCGACTGGCGTGTCGGCGAGCACCGGGAGTGGGGCACCTTCGTGTTCAACTTCGGCCGGAACGAGGTGAGGTCCTTCCTGACCTCCAGCGCGCTGTTCTGGGTCGAGGAGTTCCACTTCGACGGGCTGCGAGTCGACGCCGTGGCCTCCATGGTGTACCTGGACTACGGCCGACAGCCCGGCGAGTGGGTCCCGAACAAGCACGGCGGGAACCACTACGAGGAGGCCATCGACTTCCTGAAGTACCTGAACACGCAGGTGTACGGGCAGGTTCCCGGCGTGGTGATGGTCGCCGAGGAATCCACCGCGTTCGACGGGGTCACCCGGCCCATCTCGCACGGGGGGCTGGGCTTCGGCTTCAAGTGGAACATGGGGTGGATGAACGACACGCTTCGGTACCTGCGCCTCGACCCGGTCCACCGGCAGTACCAGCACCACGACATGACGTTCGCGATGCTCTACCAGTACACGGAGAACTACATCCTGCCGATCAGCCATGACGAGATCGTCCATGGCAAGCACTCGATGATCAACAAGATCCCGCAGGATGCCTGGCGGCAGTTCGCCACGCTGCGCGCCTACTACTCCTTCATGTGGGCGTTCCCGGGCAAGAAGCTGCTGTTCATGGGGTGCGACTTCGGCCAGCGGCCCGAGTGGAGCGAAGAGGTCAGCCTGGAGTGGTGGGTCGCCGACCACACCGGACACCGGGGCCTGCAGCGGATGATCAAGGACCTCAACGAGCTCTACCGGACCCACCCGGCACTGTGGAAGCTCGACAGCGACCCGAAGGGCTTCCAGTGGATCAACAACCACGATGCCGGCGGCAACACGTTCGCCTGGCTGCGCTTCGACGGTGAGGGCGAGCAGATCGCCTGTGCCTTCAACTTCTCGCCGCAGCCCTACACCAAGCACCGCATGGGCCTGCCCGAGACTGGTACGTGGGTGGAGATCTTCAACTCCGACGTGTCGCTGTACGACGGCTCCGGATCCTTCGGCAACGCCGTCCCGATCACCGCAACCGCGGACCCATGCGACGGATTGCCTGCCAGCGCCACGATCGTCGTCCCCCCACTGGGGGCAGTCCTGTTGAAGTACGAGGCCGCGGCCAGACCCGCCCCTCGGCGCCGGATCCCGCGGATCGGGCTGCGCAGGAGGGCCGAACCGGACGCGTGAGCAACTCCATCCAACCTTCAGCCGCAGGGCGTGCAGCGCGAGCAGCTGTGGTGCGGAGGAGAAGGTGGCGGTCCGGGACATCATCCGGCGCGGGCCCCGGCAGGCTCGCCGGGGGTCTCGATCTCCTCTACCCGCAACACGCCCCACGACCGTGGCGGAGAAGCCTACCCGCAATCCGCCCCAATGCATTAGGCTAGGCATACCTCGCAATCCACGGCCCTGCGAGCAGGAGGTCCTCGTGCTTGACGGCGTGATCACCGAGGTCGAGGACATCAGCGACGAGGAGTTCCCGGACTTCCGCGTGCACGCGCTGATCGCCGGCCAGATGCAGGTGTTCCGCGTGTGGCTGAGGACCTACCACAACGAGTGGGCCGTGTACGGGGCGGACGGACACCAGTACGTCTCGGCCTTCCCGACGCGGTCGGAGGCCATGGCGTTCATCGGACGGGCCGCGTAGCCACAGGCGCTCGCGCC
>JBAVKY010000089.1:0-9632 GCA_049688555.1 Propionicimonas sp. | reverse complement strand
CCGCTGGATGAGGCGAGCGTGTTCGACCGCACGATCTACGCGATCGCCGGCGACGGCTGCATGCAGGAGGGTGTCTCCGCGGAGGCGTCCTCCCTGGCTGGCGCGCAGAAGCTCGGCAACCTGGTGATGATCTATGACGACAACCGGATCTCGATCGAGGGTGAGACCCAGATCGCGTTCACCGAGGATGTCGCTGCCCGTTACGCCGCGTACGGCTGGCATGTGCAGCACGTCGACTGGACCAATGGCGGCACCGGCTACACCGAGAACCTGCCGCTGCTGTTCGAGGCGCTGGAGGCTGCGAAGGCGGTCACCGACAGGCCGTCGTTCATCAAGCTGACCACCGTGATCGGCTGGCCGCTTCCCACGAAGGCCGGTCATCACTCGGTCCACGGGTCGAAGCTGGGGGCCGAAGAGGTGGCCGGACTGAAGCGCGAACTCGGGTTGAATCCGGAGTTGAGTTTCGATGTGGATCCCGACCTGGTCGCGTTCACCCGCCGGAATGCCGCGCAGCGGGCGGCCGTGGCGAAAGCAGCCTGGTTGGACCGTTTCGCGCAGTGGCAGGCCGCGAACCCCGATGGTGCGCTGTTGTACGACCGCCTCGTGACGGGTGCCCTGCCCGATGATCTGGAAGCGGCCTTGCCGGTCTTCAGTGCGGGCAAGATGGCGACCCGTGCCGCCTCAGGGGCGGTGTTGACCGCGCTGGCCGATGCGGTGCCCGAGTTGTGGGGTGGTTCGGCCGACTTGGCGGGGTCGAACAACACCACGATGAAGGGGCAGCCGTCGTTCCTCCCGCCGGAGCAGTCGTCGCACGACTTCAAGGGCGACTACAACGGACGGACGCTGCACTTCGGGATCCGTGAGCATGCGATGGGCAACATTCTCAACGGCATCACCATGTCAGGCCTGACCCGAGCCTACGGCGGCACGTTCCTGGTGTTCGCCGACTACATGCGCGGCGCTGTGCGGCTCGCCGCCCTGCAGCAGGTGCCCAGCATCTTCGTCTGGTCGCATGATTCGGTCGGGGTGGGCGAGGACGGTCCCACCCACCAGCCCATCGAACACCTCGCCTCGCTGCGCGCCATCCCCGGCCTGGACGTGATCCGCCCCGCTGACGCGAACGAAACCGCCCACGCGTGGGCCTTGGCGTTGCGGCACACCGATCGTCCAAGTGCGATCATCCTGTCGCGGCAGGACCTGGTCACCGTCGAGCGTGGCGAAGGGGCCTGCGCGCTGGTGGAGAACATGGCCAAGGGGGGCTACACGCTGCTGAACGGCTCCACCCCAAGCCCGGACGTGGTGTTGCTGGCGACGGGCTCCGAGGTCGGGGTCGCCCTGCAGGCGCGGGAACTGCTCGAGGCGGAAGGCATCAGCACCGCGGTGGTGTCGCTGCCCTGCGTGGAATGGTTCAACGACCAGCCCGCCGAGTACCGCAACCAGGTCATCCCGCCGACGGCGGCGAAGGTGTCCATCGAAGCAGGCGTGGCGATGGGTTGGCGTGAACTGGTCGGCGACGCCGGCGAGATCGTGTCGATCGACCACTTCGGGGAGTCCGCCTCGGGCGCCCTGCTGTTCGCCAAGTATGGCTTCACCGCCGACAACATCGCAGCCAGGGCCAAGGTCGCGCTGGCCCGCCGCTGAGCACCACCAGGGCGCCTGCCCGGTTGGCGATAGCCTGCCGGGCGTGACGACCCTGGAACCGCGACGGCTTCGCGCCAACGGCCTGTTGCTGCTCGCGTCGGCGATCTGGGGATTTGCTTTCGTGGCCCAGCGAGTCGGCGCCGCGTCGATGGGGGCTTTCTCGTTCAACGCCGTCCGGTTTGCGATGGGGGCCATGGCCCTCGTCCCCGTGGTGGCCTGGCTCGAGCGTCGCCGCGGGGTCGCCGCGAGCGAGCGCCGGAGGGCGACGCGCG
Source organism: Propionicimonas sp. (assembly GCA_049688555.1). Lineage (GTDB taxonomy): Bacteria > Actinomycetota > Actinomycetes > Propionibacteriales > Propionibacteriaceae > Propionicimonas. The sequence continues at coordinate 7,719 of JBAVKY010000089.1, read as the reverse complement.
CTGTCGGCGTTCCTGGGATTCTCACCGGCACCCTGTTGGCGGTCGCGGTGGGGCTGCAGCAGGCCGCCATGAGCTACACCACCGCTGGCAACGCCGCGTTCATCACTGGGCTGTACATGGTGATCGTGCCGGTGATCGCTGCGATCCGTGGCCATCACAGCAGCTTGGCCACCGTCGTCGGCGTCTGCTCGGCCTTGGCCGGGCTGTTCCTGATCAGTGTCACCGATTCCTTCACGGTCAACCCAGGGGACCTCTTGCTGTTCGTCTCGACCTTCGTCTGGGCGGCGCAGATCCTGGTGATCGACCACTTCAGTTCGCGGCTCAGCGTGCTGCGCTACGCCATCGCCCAGTTCGCCTGGTGCGCCCTGCTCAGTGGGGCCGTGGCCGTCCTCGTGGAGCCCACCCCATTCGCCGGCATCGCCACCACGGCCGTCCCCCTGCTCTACGGCGGGCTGATGTCGGTGGGCATCGCCTACACCCTGCAGGTCATCGCGCAACGGGATGCGCTGGCCAGCCACGCCGCGCTCATCATGTCCGCCGAGGCGGTCTTCGGCGCGCTCGGCGGCGCGCTCATCCTCGGCGAAGACATGGGCACCCGCGGTTACCTGGGTGCCGGGCTGATGGTCCTCGGCATTCTGGTGGCGCAGCTGCCCGTCCGCCTCCCCCAGCGGTCTCCCGCCCGTGACCGATGGGGCTCTCACGTAACATGGGCGTCGGCATTGCACCGAGAGAGGGCACCCTGTGGCAAGGTCGAACCGTAAGGCACTATCCCGCACCACGAAGATCGGCCTGGGCGTCGGCGGCGGTCTGATCGTGGTGCTCGTCGGCGCGTACGCGGCTGGCTATGCGCTGGCCGGTGACAACCTGCCCCGCAACGCCGAGATCTCCGGTGTCAAGGTCGGCGGACTGTCCACCGCGGCGGCCGAGGCTGCCTTACGTGACGAGTTGGCGCCGAAGGCGGAGGCGACCCTCACCATCCGCGCCGCCAACCAGAGCGTCACCACGACGGGCACCGCAGCCGGGCTCGGCATCGATTACTCAGCCTCCATCGCGCAGGCCGGTGGGGGCCGCAGCCTGAACCCGATCGCCATCGCCGAGGTGCTGTTCGGGGGGCGGTCACAGCGCGCCGTCGTGACCGTCGATCAGCCGAAACTGGACGCCGTCGTGTCGTCCCTGGCCACCAAGGCAGAGGTCGCCCCGGTCGACGCGAAGCTCGCTTATGAGGGCCTTGAGCCCAAGACCACGCCGGGCGCGGACGGAACGGCGCTGCCCCGCGACGAAGTGGCTGACGCCGTCGTGGCGGCCTTCCTGATCGAGACCTCGGTAACCGCAGACGTGGCCAAGGTCGCGCCGGCTGTCACCACGACCGAGGCGGATCACGTGCTGACCAGCGTGGCCAAGCCCGCCGTGGCCGCCACCATCAGCGTCGAGGTGGGGGGCAAGGGCACCATCACCATCAAGCCTGAGGTGATCGCTCAGACGCTCACGTTCAGCGCCGTGGACGGAACCCTGAAGCCGACCTTCGACGCGAAGGCCTTGAACAAGAGCGTGGCGGCGGACCTGAACCGACTCGGGCTGAAGCAGCCCAAGGATGCGTCCTTCACGATCAAGCGTGGCGGGAAGCCCCAGATCGTGCCCTCGTCGGACGGCCTGGGGATCGATGCCACCGAGCTGTCGTCAGCACTGGTGGGGGTGATCGCGAAGCCGGGCGACCGGTCGGTCTCGGTGGCTGTCGCAGCTCGTCCGGCGGAGTTCACCACTGCGGAAGCCAAGAAGGCTGGTGTGAAGCAGGTCACCGGCAGCTTCACGACCTACTTTCCCGGCACCGCCTACCGCTACAACAACATCGGCAAGGCGGCGAGGCTCATCAACGGCACGTATCTGGCGCCGGGGGAGACCTTCAGCATGAACGAGACCCTCGGCGAGCGCACCGTCGCGGCGGGGTGGATGGCCGGCGGCGCGATCGACGGCGGTCAGATCGTGCAGCGGCTGGGCGGCGGCATCTCGCAGGCGACCACGACCACCTTCAACGCCATCTTCTTCGCCGGGCTCGAGGACATTTACCACAAGCCGCATTCGCTCTATTTCAACCGGTATCCGGTCGGACGCGAAGCCACCCTCGATTGGGTGAGTGTGGACATGAAGTTCAAGAACGACTCCCCCCACGGGGTGCTGATGCAAGCGTGGATCACCGGCAGCACCGGCTCCCAGGGATCGGTCACGGTCAGGGTGTGGTCGACCAAGCGGTACACGATCAAGACCACCACCCCGGTCCGCGGCAACTATCGCTCGCCCGGGGCCACCAAGTACGACAGCAGTCCCGGCTGCCTGCCGCAGAGCGCCATGTCCGGGTTCGACGTCAGCTTCTACCGGTTGTTCTACGAGGGGAAGCAGCAGGTGAAGAAGGAGAAGTTCGCCTGGTCCTACAACTCCCTCACCCCGGTTGTCTGCGGCAAGAAGCCCAAATAGGCGGCCGGGGAAGCGCTCAGCGGTGCCGCTCGACGAACCCGAGGGCTAGCAGTTCGCTGATTATCGTGGCGTCGTCCGTGCGCACCTGCATGCTTCGGGCGCCTCGTCGGGCAGCCCACCAGGCCACCTCCAGTTCGGCGCCGGCAGTGCTGACCCATTCGCCCTCGACTGCGGCGTCCGTCCGCTCCACCACCGTCGCAGGGGGCTGGCGATCCTGCAGCAGGTCGCTGAGGCGGGCCACCAGGACGCGTCCGGTGATCCCGGCCCGCAGGGCGAGGGCATCCAGTTCGGCCAGCGGCGTGCGCAGCGGGTCCCTGCCGCGAGCGACGGGCACCGGGTGACCAGCCACGATGTCGGCGCGCCGGATCCGGTGCACGGTTCCACGCCGGTCCGCGACGGTGAACGAGTCGGCGTCGACAGCCTCCACGAACCCGACGACGTCTGAGAAGCCGTCAGGGAACCGACGTCTCACCGTCACGCGCATCCCCGGCGCGACCATTCCCAATCCGTGCCGGCTGGGCTCAGGGTCCCCCATGAGTTGTACAGTAGGCCACGCGCCGAAACCCTGACTGAGGAGCCGATATGACCTACGTGATCACGCAGCCCTGTGTGGACGTGAAAGACCGCGCGTGCGTCGAGGAGTGCCCCGTCGACTGTATTTACGAGGGCAACCGCAGTCTCTACATCCACCCCGACGAGTGCGTGGACTGTGGCGCTTGCGAGCCCGTGTGCCCTACCGAGGCGATCTTCTACGAGGACGACCTGCCCGCTGACCAGGTCGTCTACACCGCGGTCAACGCCGAGTTCTTCGACGAGATCGGTTCGCCCGGTGGCGCCGCCAAGATGGGTGTGATCGATTACGACCATCCGCTGGTCAAGGCGCTGCCGCCTCAGGGCGAGTGAGCGGGCTGTCGGCCCAGCTGCCGGACTTTCCCTGGGACTCCCTGGCCGCCGCTAAGCGTCTGGCGGGCGAGCACCCTGATGGCATCGTCGACCTGTCGGTCGGCACGCCGGTCGACCACACCCCGGCGTTCGCGCAGGCAGCCCTGAGTGCCGCCGCCGACTCGGCCGGGTATCCGACCACCTGGGGGACCACCGAGTTGCGGGAGGCCATCCTCGGCTATCTGGCGCGACGCTGGGGGGCCCCCGGATTGGCGGAGAACCAGGTGTTGCCGGTTATCGGAACCAAGGAGTTGGTCGCCTGGCTGCCCACCCTGCTGGGCCTGGGGGCCGGTGACACCGTGGTGATCCCCGCCACCGCCTACCCCACCTACGACGTCGGTGCGCGGATCGCGCGGACGGCGGTGGTGGCCTGCGACGATCCCGGCGCGCTGGCGGGGCTGGGGGCCAGGCTGGTCTGGATCAACTCCCCCGCGAACCCGCACGGGCGGATCCTGTCGGTGCCGAAACTGCAGGAGTGGGTGGTCGCGGCCCGGGAGGCCGGGGCGCTGCTGGCCAGTGATGAGTGCTACGGCGAGTTCGGCTGGGAGGCGAAGCCTGCCTCCGTCCTGCACCCCGACGTCAATGGGGGCTCGGTGGCCGGGCTGCTGGCCGTCCATTCCCTGTCGAAACGGTCGAACGCGGCAGGCTACCGGGCCGGTTTCGTGGCCGGCGATGGCGCGGTGGTCGCCGAACTGCTCGAGGTTCGCAAGCACGCCGGGCTGATGGTGCCCGGGCCCGTTCAAGCGGCGATGACCGTCTTGCTGGCCGACGACGACCACGTGGCCCTCCAACGGGAGCGCTACCTGCGGCGTCGCGCGCAGCTCCGTCCGGCACTGGAGGCGGCCGGGTTCCGGATCGAGCATTCCGAAGGTTCGCTCTACCTGTGGTGCACCCGGGGTGAGGACTGTCGAGCCACCGTCGCCCACCTGGCCGGACTGGGCATCCTGGTCGCCCCAGGCGACTTCTACGGTGCGGCTGGCCAGCAGTTCGTGCGGGTGGCCCTGACTGCCACGGATGAGCGGATCGCAGCCGCGGTCTCGCGGCTGGCGGCTTCCGTCGGCTGACCAGCGGCGTCGGTCAGGGCTAGTCCACGGCGAAGGACAGCACGACCTTCGCCGTGTCATGGGATCCGACACCGCGCCAGCTCGCCAGGGCCGAGCGGTTGTGGGTCCACGAGTAGTCACCGACCGTGACCGCGGTGAGGCCATAGTTGGCGGTGGCAGCGATCGCCTGGTGCGCTGCGGCCCAGGCGACATTGTCGTTCTTGGCCGTGACCACCAGGGTGGTCGCGTCAGGGGTCGTGAACGATACCGTCTTGCCCAGGTTCTTCGACAGGTAGGTCTTCATGGCGTCCAGGTCGGGTTCGTCCGGGTTGCGCACCACGCACGAAAACGACGCGGGGGTCTCGCCGGTCAGCGAACTCGCCAGCGTGCGCGCGTTGGTGACGTGGCGCCGGTAGGCCTCCGGGTAGGCGCTTCGTTGCACCGCCTGGGCCACGTCATTGATATCGCCGGTCCGCCAATTCTTCACCTTGACCAGCGCCTGGTAGAAGGCGGTCGTGGCGTACCACGGATCCATGATCTGCTCGACGGTTCCCCAGCCCTTGGAGGGCCGCTGTTGGAACAGTCCGAGGGAGTCGGAATGGCCGAAGTCGAGGTTGCGGATCCCCGATTCCTGGTAGGCGGTGGTCAAGGCGATGCTGGCCGCCCGAGGGGCCAGCCCACGCTTGATGGACACCCCCGAGATCAGGGCGGCGTGGTAGGCCTGCTCCGGGTCGAGCGTCGCGGTGGTTCCGTTCACGGTCGCGGTGCAACGGTCGTCAATCGGGAGCGGCGCCTTGTTGTAGGTCGCCCACAGCCAGATCCCCAGCGCTGCCGCGGCGACCAGGCACAGCGAGACCGTGATGCTAAGGACGACCTTGACTGGCCTCGTCACGGACTAGTTCTCATGCAGGGCCTCGTTGAGTTCGACCCCGGTGCCCGCTCGATGTCGGGCCTCGACCGCGCCCGTGACCGAGTTGCGCAGGAACAGCAACCCGTCGTGCCCGGACAGTAGGGCCGCCTTGACGACCTTCCCGTCGAGAGTGACCTTGGTGCCGGCGGTGACATAGAGCCCTGCCTCAACCACGCAGTCGTTCCCCAGGGAGATGCCGACACCCGACTCGGCGCCCAGCAGGCATCGTTCCCCGATGCTGATCTGTTCCTGACCGCCGCCGGAGAGCGTCCCCATGATGGAGGCGCCGCCGCCGACGTCGGAGCCGTCCCCGACGATGACGCCGGCGGAGATCCGTCCCTCGACCATGGAGGAGCCCAGCGTCCCGGCATTGAAGTTGACGAAACCCTCATGCATCACGGTGGTGCCGGACGCGAGGTGGGCGCCCAGCCGGACCCGGTCGGCGTCGGCGATCCGGACGCCCGAGGGCACGACGTAATCGACCATCCGCGGGAACTTGTCGACGCCGAAGACGGTCACCGGGCCACGGGCGCTACGCAGCGCGAGCCGGACCTCCTCGAAGCCATCCACCAGGCACGGGCCGAAGTTCGTCCAGACCACGTTGGGGAGCACGCCGAAGATGCCCTCGAGGTTGATGCTGCGCGGCAGACAGGCCCGACTGCTGAGCAGGTGCAGGCGAAGGTAGGCATCCGGCACCGAGGCTGGCGGTTCGTCCAGGTCGATCTCCACCAGCACGGGTGCGCTGCGGACCCGGCGCTCCTCGTCCACCTGACCGGCGGCCACCAGTGGCTGCGGGGCTGGCGAGCCGTCATGCGGGCCGAGGACGGGGGCGGGGAACCAGGCGTCGAGAACCTGGCCGGCTTCGTGGGTCGTGGCAAGTCCCCAGGCGGAGGCGGGTCGGGTCATGCCAGCCAGAGTACCGTCGGGGCCACAACGGGCCGGCCGGTAGGCTCGCGGCCATGACCCTGGATCCCCGTGGCGACCTGGTGCGACTCTTTCGCGACATCGTGGACATCGAATCCGTGAGCGGCCACGAGGCACCGCTCGCCGACGCGGTCGAGGCCGTGCTGAGTTCGTGCCAGCACCTCGCCGTGGAGCGCGACGGGGACACCGTCATCGCCCGTACGGAATTGGGCCGAGACCAGCGCGTCGTGATCGCCGGCCATTTGGACACGGTTCCGGTGGCTGGGAACCTGCCGTCGTCAGTGGTCGGTGACCTTGTCTTCGGACGGGGGACTGCCGACATGAAGGGCGGGGTCGCGGTCGCGCTGGCGCTGGCTGTCAGCTTGGAGCGGCCCAAGCGAGACGTCACGTGGATCTTCTACGACCACGAGGAAGTGGCCGCTGACCAGAATTCGCTCACCCGTATCGCAGGGACCCGTCCGGAATGGCTGGCCGGGGACTTCGCGGTGCTCATGGAACCGACCGCAGCGAAGGTTGAGGGCGGCTGCCAGGGCACTATGCGCTTCAGCCTCACCACTCGCGGCGTGGCAGCGCACTCCGGGAGGGCCTGGCTGGGACACAACGCCATCCACGACGCAGCGGACGTACTCGCCAGGCTGGCGGCCTACCAGCCCCGCGACGTCGTCGTCGACGGACTCACCTATCGGGAGGGGCTCAACGCCGTCGCGATCGCCGGCGGCATCGCCAGCAATGTGATCCCCGACGCCTGCACCGTGACGGTGAACTTCCGCTTCGCTCCCGATCGAGACGCCGCGAACGCCCTGGCGCACTGCCGGGAGGTCTTCGACGGGTACGAGTTTGAGGTCACCGACCTGGCAGTGGGTGCCAGACCCGGCCTGGACCGGCCGATCGCCCAGGAATTCGTGGCTGCCGTTGGGGGCGAGCCGTCGGCGAAGTATGGCTGGACAGACGTGTCACGCTTCAGTGCGCTGGGGGTACCGGCGGTCAACTTCGGGCCGGCCGATCCGGGCAAGGCCCACGCTGATGACGAGTGCTGCCCCATCGCCGACCTTTACGCCTGCCGCGACGCACTGACGCGCTGGCTCTCCTGACGTCCGAGGCCTACGGGCCCCGTGGCGCCGCCGGGTTGGCGACCGTGCGGTCGGCGATTCACTCGGCGGCCACGCGCTCCGCATTGGTTCAGAACTAGATTGGCCAGCGTGAACAGACGTGTGCGCACTCAGGGCCCAGTCATCCGACGGCACGACCAGGTTCAGCCGACAACGACCGACCAGCGCCTCCTGACAAGCCGTGGCGATGCTGGGTGGGTGCACTCCGATCCGTGGCGGGTGTTGCGGATCCAGGCTGAGTTCGTCGAGGGCTTCGGCACGCTGGCGGAACTCGGCCCGGCGATCGGAGTGTTCGGTTCGGCCCGCACGCGCAAGCAGGATC
>JBAVKY010000088.1:0-1566 GCA_049688555.1 Propionicimonas sp. | reverse complement strand
GGGGGGGCGAGGGGGGATCGGTGCCGGACGGGGGACGGTTCGCGGCCCAGCGGGAAGTGGGGGACAATCGAGCCCATGGCGAAACGTACGCCGGTGCTCAAGGTCACCGCTCTGAAGAAGGCCTTCGGGCCAGTCGTCATCGTCGACGGCTTCAACCTCGAAGTCCACGCCGGCGAGGCGGTGGCCCTGACCGGACGCAACGGCGCCGGCAAGTCAACGGTGCTGCGCTGCCTGGTAGGTGCCGACCAGCCTGACGAGGGAACGATCCTGATAGATGGGGTGCCCGTCAGCGAGACGAACCCCCAGATCCGCCGTGACGTGGCCACGGTGATCGACGATCTCGACTTCTTCCCCGACCTGAGCGTGGTGGAGCACCTCGACCTGCTGGCCAGGGCCCACGGCATCGCCGATGCCGAGGAGGCCGTCGACGAGGTCCTGCACGAGGTGCAGTTGGTGCCTCAGTCCGGGCAGTTGCCATCGACCCTGTCGTCAGGCCAGCGTCGCCGGCTGGCGTTGGCGACGGCGTTCGTCCGTCCCCGCAAGCTGCTGATCCTCGACGAACCCGAGCAGCGCCTCGACACCGAAGGTGTGGCCTGGCTGGCCGCCCGGCTCGCGGCCGAGCGGTCGCGCGGTCTCGCCATCGTGATGGCGAGCCACGAACCGACGCTGGTGCAGGCGGTGGCAACCAGGGTCGTCCGGCTGATGCCGCCAGTGGTGGCGCCTGATGTTGAGGCCTGAGCTGACCGCGGACGGGAGCCACCGATGAGCAAGAAGTCGCGCAAGCTGATCCGGACGACTCCGGTGGCCCCGGAGCCGCCGGTCGAAGCTGCGGCCCAGACCGAAGCGGTCATCGCGCCCGCCGCCCCGACCTCGTTCTGGTTCCTGCCCGGCACCCCACCGGTGACGGTGCATGAGAAGGAACTCCACGACCTGATGAAGGTGTGGCGGCACGGTCGGGCCACCCGGACGATCTGGGAGGTTCTGCAGGACGGCTACGTCGCGGTCTTCACCGTCGTCCTGATCGGCGCCATGGTCATCAATGTGGTCCTCCGTGCCCAGTCCGGCGCGGCTGGTTGCTCCACCGAGAGCTGCACGTCGGCGCGGCTGCTGATGCCGACCGCCACGGTCTTCCTGAGCTACGCGCTCACCTTGTCGATAGCCCGGCTGTTCGGCCCGGTGCTGGCATCGGCGGCCGAGGGCTTCTGGTTGATGGACGCCCCGATCAGCCGCCGGCGGCTGTTGCGCGGACGCCTGATCACCCCGGTGGTGCTCGCCGGAGTCATGGCAGCCGTGGTGACCGCCCTTGCGGCGGCCCTGGTCGGCATGGACGTGGCCAGCCTCATCGTCTGGTTGTTGGCCGCAGGCCTCGGCAGCGCGGCGCTGATGGCCTGGTCCGCGGCCGAACAGGGCCGGGAGCGGGTCACGTTGGTGCGCCTGCTGCTGGGCGTCTTTGGGGCTGCGGCGCTGGCCGTCCTGCTCGGGGTCGTGTCGATCGCCGCTGGCTGGCTGCCCGCCACCGGCGCGCTGGCGGGCCAGACGGCGCTGTGGGTCGGGGTGGCCGTCATC
>JBAVKY010000087.1:0-2150 GCA_049688555.1 Propionicimonas sp. | reverse complement strand
GTGCTTCTCGGTGTCGGTGAGGTCGCACCCGGGAATGTTGTGGGCGTCGTCGAGCAGTTCCTCCAGGTGCCAGTCGTTCCTCGGATCGAAGAGTTCCTCCGAGCCGGGCTCCTTGGGGAACTGATCGGTCATCGAGGCCACGGGGCCGGGCCCTCCGAACTCCCAGTCTGCGGCGACTTTGTTCGGGGCGTAGGTCGCCGTGATGAAGACTCGCTCACGGACCTGTGGCACGCCGCCCATCGACGGAGGGAGCCTGTGGGGCGAGAACACCGCGGGCTGGTCGGAGACGTGGTAACCCTCGTCCCTGAGTGTCTCGATGATCACGTCCCACTCGTGCTCGTGGCGTGGGCCAATGAGGTTGCGGACGTTCTCTAAGAGCACGACCTTTGGATGGTGCGCCTTGATGATGGAGGCGATGTTGAAGAAGAGCGTGCCGCGAGCCTCGTCCATGCCGCGCTGGGCGCCCGACTTGGAGAACGGCTGGCACGGAAAGCCCGCGCAGAGCACATCGTGAGGCGGGACGTTCATGACTCCGAGGTCATGGTCAGCATCAAGCGTGACGTCGCCCAGGGCTGGATGGCCCCAGTTCGTCTCGTAGACGTGGGCAGCTTGCCTGTCAATCTCGACCGCGTATACACACTCGCCACCGAACGCCTTCATCGCCGCGTGGAAGCCGCCGACCCCCGCGAACAGGTCGACGAAGCGGAACGGACGACTGATCATGGCGAGAGGCTACCCGTACGAACGGGTGTTCGACGGATCGTGAGGCGTGTCGTGATGGGCAGACTCGCGTGCCGCCAGGCAACCGACTCCAGCGGGGAGTAGGCGGGGGTCGGTCGTCCGTGTTCGACGAGGTGGCGACTCCGGCTCATGCCGAGTTCGCGGGAGAGCCAGACTCCGTCCCCTGGACGGTTCGGACAGTTGAGGAGCGCATGCCAGACCGCGGCGGGGTATTGGCCGGCAGAGAGAGCACCATGTGAGACCACGTCGGTGGACTCAGCCGCCGTTGTCATCGCCCTCGCCGGCCTGTTCACAACGGCCAGCTCGCCCCTATTCCTGTCGAGCCTGAACGCACGGAACCAGCGCGACGCGGCCTTGCGGGACTTGCGGACATCGGTGTTCACCGACGCAACTCTCTACGCCCAGACGATCTCAACGTTCATCGAGCGAATCACCGACCCGTATTTCGGTGCGATGCTGCGCAAGGGAAGGCCGGACCTACTACATACCGATGCAATTACCGCGCGGATGCGGCTGTTGGCGCCAGCTGGTGTCACCGCGGCTTGGCTTGATCTGCTATCGGCAGAGGAGGCCCTGCACTTCGAGGTGCAGGAGAACCGCCCTGAGTTGCTTCAAGGTCACGGTACGGCCATGCCGAGTGATGATGAGTTTGTCGTGCGCCTGGGGAAGTCGGTCGCGGAGTTCTACGACGTGACCCGGGCGGCGCTCGGCCATCCGACAAAGTGACACAGGGGAGGGACGAACGGCGCCTTGCGCTGCCCGTCGCAGCGCCGCTCCTCGCTGCTAACACTCGCGGGCGGGGCGGCCTCCGTTAGCCCCCGAGGAGACGTGGTGGTGGAGTACCGCCACGCCGTCGAGCAGCTCGGCGGGATGATCGGCTGCACTCATCCGCCTATCTCCCTCCCCGCAGACCCGCCATCAAAGCTGCCCGAGAGCGTCGGGAAAGACTCTGAGATCCCTGTTGGGCCGATGTCGGACAACACCAGCTATGCCATCCCGACACCCGACTATGAGGAGGAGGTGACCGGACCAGTCTGTCGGTCTGGGGTGTGGGTGGTGCCGGTGACCCCCCGGCGGCCAGGTAGGCCAGGGCCGCGGCGCGGCACAGTTGGGAGGCCGTCATGGAGAGTTGGGCGCGAGTCGGGCGCGCCAATCGGTTGGTCCATTTGCGGTCCGATCGTGCTGAGCGATGGCTGCGCTCCAGTCCGCGTCTCGCAGGGCAACCTGGGGATGACTCCCTGGGTGCATGCTCAGCGGTGTCGAAATCCGCTCGCTTGGGTCGCTCGTTGAAAGGGGGGCGGCCAGAGGACTCGTTGCCGTACTTGGCGGTGCATGTCGTCGCCCTTCGCCCGGCCCCTCGTCTTTCTTGCCAGGCGTCATGGTCAGCGGTGTGATGACCGCCTCGCTCG